>DOTA01000049.1 GCA_003513015.1 Chloroflexota bacterium | reverse complement strand
GCCGCCCACCGCGCCCAGCAGCACGGCATCGGCGTTTTGACAGGCGGCGAGCACCTCGGGGGTCAGGGCCACGCCGTGGGCGTCGATCGAGCATCCGCCAATGAGGTGAGATTCATATTCAAAGCTGTGATCAAATTTTTGGGCCACGGCATCCAATACCTGAGTGGCGGCATCCACCACTTCGGGGCCAATCCCGTCACCGGGGAGCAGTACGATTTTTTTGTTCATGATTTACTCCAAAGGGCAAACCACGACGACACGGAGGGCACGGAGGGCACGGAGAAATTTAGAAAAATCACAAAGATATGCTCCGTGAACCCATAAAAAATCTCAGCGTACTCCGTGTCTCCGTGGTGAAATTATGTCAACGTCAGGCCATATTCAATCGCATCCACCAGCGCCAGCCAACTGGCTTCGATGATGTTCGGGCTGGCGCCCACGGTGCTCCAGCGGCCCACGTGATTTTGGGTGTCGATCAACACGCGGGTCATGGCGGCGGTACCGTTGGTGCCATCGAGGATACGGACTTTGTAATCGGCCAATTGAAATTCGCCCAGACGGGGGTACACCGGCAGCAGGGCCTTGCGCAGGGCCTGATCGAGGGCATTGACCGGGCCATTGCCCTCGGCCACCGTGTGCCAGATTTCGTTGTTGACGCACACTTTGACGGTGGCTTCGGCAAACATGCCGCGGCCTTTACGATGCTCTACATTAGCGGAAAAGTCGATCAACTGAAAAGGCGGCTCATAATCTGGTTTGTGACGGTGGAGCATCAGCGCCACGGAGGCTTCGGCGGCCTCGAAGGAGAAACCGCGCGCTTCCAATTCTTTGATTTGCTGCAAAACTGCGGCCACAGCCTCGCCATTTTCGACCGTTAAACCCAATTCTTCGGCCTTCGAGAAGAGATTACCGCGCCCAGAAAGTTCCGAGACCACAGTGCGCATCTGATTGCCCACCAAAGTAGGATCAATGTGCTGGTAGCTGTTGATGTTGCGCCGCATGGCCGCCACATGGATGCCGCCTTTATGGGCAAAGGCGCTGTGCCCCACAAAGGGCAGGTGCTCATCGGGGGCCAGGTTGGCAACTTCGGCCACAAAATGCGAAACATCCGTCAAATCAGGGATATTGCCTTCGGGCAAACACTGGTAGCCCATTTTTAGTTCCAAATCAGGGATGGCGCTGCACAGGTTGGCGTTGCCGCAACGTTCACCATAACCATTGATGGTGCCCTGGATGTGGCGCGCACCCTGTTGCACAGCGGCCAGGGTGTTCGCCACACCACACTCGCCATCATTGTGAGCATGAATTCCCANNCGAAGAAATGCTCGGCATCGTAGACCACTTCGCGTCCCTGCGCTTTGAGGTAGGCAATACTTTCCTCGATGATACGCAAATTCTCTTCCAGCGTGGTTTTGAGCACATCTGCCACGTGCAGTTTCCAGGTTTTGCCCACAACCGTGCATACCGGCGTGTTCGCACCCAGCATGGCCTGAATGTTTTCATCCTCCGCAGGCTGCGATCCTACCCGGCAGGTGGCACCGAAGGCCGCGATTTTGGCATGCTGCAAATTCAATTCGCCGATGCGCTCGAAAAACTCCACATCCTTAGGGTTCGAACCGGGCCAACCGCCCTCGATGTAGGCCACGCCTAAATCATCCAGGCGCTGGGCAATCCGCAGCTTGTCATCGCACGAGAGCGAAATCCCCTCCCGCTGGGTACCATCACGCAAAGTGGTGTCGTATACGAAAACTTGTCTACTCATAAGAAACCTCCGGTTTCAGGTGATTTGTCATTAGTTACTGGGTAACTGGGGGATTTGGTTTTCTGATTTCCTAGCTACCCAATCACTCGTTACCTTTCATCAAAAAAAATTACCGAAACCCAGGCTGCCCGGATTTCGGCACCACCTGAGTTTCAGAGATTGTTAACCAATAATAGCGATCCCGCAGCCCGCTTCGTAGGCCGCAATTTGATCTTCAAACGATTGGATATATCCCATCTGATCGACACCCTCCAGCAGGCATTTGCGCGCGAAGGGATCCATCGGAAAGGGTACAGAACTGCCATCGGGCAGCGCCACACTTAGATTTTCCAGATTGATGGTGATCTCAGCCTGGGGCGCTTCCAAGGTGAGATCAAACAGGGACTGGTGGGTGGCCTCGTCTACGATCACGGGCAGCAGCCCATTTTTTAGCGCGTTATTGCGGAAAATATCAGCGAAGGAGGTCGAAATGATGACTCGGATGCCCCAGCCGGTCAGCGCCCAGGGCGCGTGCTCGCGGGACGATCCGCAGCCGAAGTTATCTCCGGCTAAAAGGATTTTGGCATTCTGATATTCGGGCTGGTTCATCACAAAATTGGGATTTTCTGTGCCGTCAGCCTGATACCGCCAATCGAAAAACANNGTATACAGGTAAACAAGGAAACAGGTACACAGGGGGCGTATTTACGTGTATACCTGTTTACATTTCTACTACAAGAACTCCCGCGGATCAGTAACAACACCTTTCACCGCCGAAGCCGCTGCGGTGAGCGGGCTGGCGAGGAAGGTGCGCCCGCCTTTGCCCTGGCGGCCTTCAAAATTGCGGTTGCTGGTGCTCACGGCATACTGCCCGGGTCGGAGTTGGTCGCCGTTCATGGCAATGCACATGCTGCACCCGGCGTAGCGCCATTCTGCTCCCGCCTCGGTGAAAATTTTGTCGAGGCCTTCGGCCTGG
The DNA here is from genome assembly GCA_003513015.1 of Chloroflexota bacterium. Classification (GTDB taxonomy): domain Bacteria; phylum Chloroflexota; class Anaerolineae; order Anaerolineales; family UBA11858; genus UBA11858. The sequence goes on along the minus strand of DOTA01000049.1, from coordinate 620 downwards.
GCTTGTGCGCGCACCAATCCCGAACCGGGGACGACTAACATACGCACGCCTTCGGCCACTTTGCGGCCTTTGAGAAGCGCCGCGGCGGCGCGCAAATCTTCGATGCGGCCGTTGGTGCAGCTTCCCACGAAAACCACATCCACTTTGTGGCCTGCCAGGGATTCGCCGGGGGTCAGGCCCATGTAAGCCAGGGCTTTTTCCAGGGATTCGCGCTTCGCGGGATCTGATTCAACCGCAGGGTCCGGCACGGAACTCCCCAAGGGGACGCCCATCCCCGGGTTGGTGCCGTAGGTTAGCATCGGGGCCAATGCATCCACATCGATGGTAATTTCCCGGTCAAATTCTGCATCTTCATCAGAGGGCAACATACGCCAAGNNATGGACATGTTGCACAGGGTCATGCGGGCTTCCATATCGAGGGCCTGCACGGCTGAACCGGCATATTCAAACACGTAACCGGTGCCACCGCCAATGCCGATCTCAGCGATCAGCGCCAGAATCATATCCTTGGCGGTCACGCCGGGCTGGAGTTGGCCTTCGAAATTAACGCGGCAGGTTTTGGGCTTGGATTGCAGCAGGCATTGGGTCGCCAGCACATGCTCGACCTCGCTGGTGCCGAT
>DOTA01000504.1 GCA_003513015.1 Chloroflexota bacterium | reverse complement strand
GAAGGCAGCTATGGGTATCTGATCCAACTCGCGGATGGCAACCGGATTGACCTGACCCTCAACGCCTTGGAAAAACTGCCCGAAATGCAACGCGATAGCCTGAGCGTTTTATTACTCGACAAAGATGGCCTGGTCACGCCATTCCCGCCGCCCGATGAGCGCGATTACTTGCCTGCCCCGCCCAGCGCCAAAGCGTTTGAAGATTGCTGCAACGAATTCTGGTGGGTGAGCACTTATGTGGCCAAGGGCTTGTGGCGGCGAGAGATTACCTACGCAAAAGCGATGCTGGAAATTGTGCGCACCCAGTTGATGCAGATGCTCACCTGGGAAATTGGGGCGCGCACCGACTTCTCGATTAACCCCGGCAAGGAAGGCAAATACTTCGAGCGTTATCTAGCGCCGGAGCATTGGCAGCAGCTTTTAGCAACCTATGCCGATGCCGATATTGACCACACCTGGGAAGCGCTGGACGCGATGGGCAACCTGTTTCGCGGCGTTTCCCTGGTGGTAGCCGACCATTTCGGTTTTGTGTATCCCCATCAAGATGATGCGCGCGTTTGTGCTTACCTAAGCGAAGTGCGCTTTATGGCCCCAAATTCATCCATCCCCCCGAAAATGCCTAAGGAGAAACCATGAAAAACATTCCCGAGAGATTTCAAGATTTGTTTGCTGATGAAACCAAAGCCTTTCTATTTTTGGCTACCACCATGTCCGACGGCTCGCCCCAAGTGACTCCCGTTTGGTTTAACACCGATGGCGAGCATATTCTGATTAATTCCGCCAAAGGGCGCACCAAAGACCGCAATATGCGCGCCCATCCGCGGGTGGCGGTTGCGATCGCCGATCCCGCCAACCCCTATCGCTACATCCAATTGCGCGGCGAAGTGGTCGAAATTACCGAAGTTGGCGGGCGCGAGCATATCAACGCCCTCTCGCTCAAATATCGCGGCGAAGCGGTTTACTCTGGATCGCCCGAAGAAACCCGGGTAACGTATAAAATCCGCATCGGGAAAGCACAAACGATGGGATAATATTCGGCAAAGTTTGATGGATTGCTGCGCGGTCCATCAAACTTTGCGAGACTTTTCTATGAAAATTATTGCCTTAGCAGGTGGCGTCGGCGGTGCCAAACTGGCCGACGGCCTGGCGAAAATTTTGCTCCCCGAAGACCTCACCATCATCGTCAACACCGGTGACGATTTTGAGCACTTGGGTCTCAAAATTTGCCCTGATCTTGATACGGTCTGCTACACCCTGGCCGGGCTGGGGAATCCTCAAACCGGCTGGGGCCGCGCCGATGAAAGTTTCAACGCCCTCGAAAACGTGCGCCAACTGGGTGGGCCGGATTGGTTCGGCGTGGGTGACCGCGACCTGGGCACACACCTGGAACGCACCCGCCGTTTGCGGGAGGGCCAGCCACTCAGCCAAATTACGCGAGATTTTTGCAAAGCCTGGGGCATTGGCCCCACAGTTCTGCCGATGAGCGATGATTCTATCCCTACGATTGTTTTATCGGATGAGGGAGAATTGCCCTTTCAGGAATATTTCGTCCATCGTCGCTGTGAACCGCGGGTGAGCGGGTTCCGCTTTCAGGGGGTGGAGACGGCAGCCCCGGCCCCGGGGGTGGTGCAAGCCATGCGGGAGGCTGATCTCGTGGTGATTTGCCCGTCAAACCCCTGGGTGAGTATCGACCCGATTTTAGCGCTACCCACCCTCAAATCTGAGATTGAATCTCTTCCGATGGTGGCAGTATCACCCATTATTGGTGGGCAGGCCGTCAAAGGCCCGGTCGTCAAAATGTATCAGGAATTGGGGATTCAGCCCTCGGCTTTGGCGGTCGCCAGGCATTATCAAGATTTCCTCTCGGGTTTTGTGTTTGATCAGGTTGATCAAGATTTGGAGTCAGAAATTCAGCAATTGAACGTTTTAACTTTATGTGCAGATACATTGATGACCTCGCCCACCCAACGAAAACGTTTGGCACAAGACGTGCTAAAGTTTGGTACACTACTAATGGAGAAGTAATGAAATCGCCCAATCGCTCATCTCAACACAGAAAGGATGATATCCGATGACCTTATGGGCAATTGTGCCGGTCAAACCTTTACGCCGGGGGAAATCACGTTTGTCAGATGTTCTCACAAGTGCTGAACGCATTGATCTGAACCGTTATTTATTGGAAAATACGATTAAAACCTTGAAGAATATCCAAGAAATTGAGCAAGTGCTGGTGGTTAGCCGAGATTCGGAAGCTTTAGCAATGGCGCGTGATTTGGGGGCGCGCACCGTGCAGGAAAACCGCCATTCTGATTTGAACATTGCCCTGGCCCGCGCCACGGTGGTGGCAAAAACATATGTTACCCGCGGCGTGTTGGTGTTGCCGGTGGATTTGCCACTCATCACCGCGGAAGATGTTCAAGCCATGCTTAATCGTATCGGAGAGCCGCCTGTGGTGGTGGTGGCCCCGGATCGCTGTTACAACGGTACCAATGCCTTGCTGGTTTGCCCGGCGGGTTTGATCGAATATGATTATGGGCCGGGGTCGTTCGAGCGTCATTGCCAACGGGCCAAAGCAGTGGGTGCGCGCCTGGAAATTTGTGAGCTGCCCTCGCTTTCGTTGGATTTAGACAATCCCGAAGATTTGGAATTAGTAGCCAAAGAATTTGCGGATTAATCCGCTGAATCTGAAACTTGCAGCCTGTGGCTTGTAGCTAAAGAGAAGAGGAGTATTAAATGACAAAACGTGTTGCCCTGTATTTACAAGATGCCCATGATTTACGAGCTGGACTGGATTATGTGAAGTATGCCGAAGCAAAAGGTTTCGAGGCCGTTTGGCAGGCGGAATCCCGGCTGGTGCGCGATGCGATTGTGCCCATGGCGGCTTACGCGGCGGTGACTGAGACACTCAAAGTGGGTTCCGGCGTGATCAACAACTGGACGCGTAACATTGGTTTGTTGGCTTCCACTTTCCTGACCCTGGATGATTTGGCACCCAATCGGGTGATTTGCGGGATCGGGGCCTGGTGGGATCCGTTAGCGAAGAATGTCGGCATTGAGCGCCGCAAACCTCTGACGGCGATGCGTGAAACCGTGGAAGTGCTGCGCAGCCTGCTCAACATGGAGCGGGTCACCTTTCACGGTGAGTTCCATCACGTGGATGGCATTGAACTGGATGTGGTGCATGGTCGCCGTGAGCCGCGTAACATCCCCATTATGATCGGCGCGACCGGTGACAAAATGATGGAACTTACTGGCGAAATCTCGGACGGTGCGGTGATGAATTATTGCGTGCCGCCCGAATATAATGACCGCGCCCTGGAATTGTTAGAAGCGGGTGCTAAAAAATCGGGCCGCACCCTAGATGATATTGACCGCCCGCAGCTAATCGTTTGCTCGGTGGATCATGACCATGATAAAGCCATCGATACCACCAAGATGCTGCTTTGCCAATATCTGGCCCAACAGCCACATATTGCCAAGGCCTCGGGCGTTTCCAATGAGGTAGTGGCTGAAATCCAGTCAATTTTGGGCTGGCCTGCCACCCACGAGCAGATCAGCAAAGCCCGCCATCTCGTTCCCGATGATTTGGTACATCACATCACGGCTTCGGGCACGCCCGATGAAGCGCGNNTTGGTGATGAATCCGCTGACGCCTGAATCGTAGGAGGCGCGCACATCATCTTCAGCCTGGGAGGTGGTCAACACCAGGATGGGAATCCTTCGAAGCGCGGGATCAGCCTTGATTTCCAGCAGCGCTTCTCTTCCATCTTTAAGGGGCATATTTAAATCGAGCAGAATCAACTGGGGAGCCGGAAACTTGTTGGAATCGGGAAATTTTCCGCGATGATAGAGGTAATCCATTAATTCTTCGCCATTTTCAGCAATATATAATCGGTGGGGCGTGTGGCTTTCATCGAGGGCTTCGCTGATTAAGTAGCGATCATCGGCATCGTCTTCAGCGAGAAGAATATTGATGGGTCTGCTGTTCACTTCTAATCTCCTGGTTGCTGAATGGGTAGGTGAATGATGAAGGTGGTGCCTTTGCCTGGGGTGCTTTGGGCGGTGATGGTTCCGTGGTGTCGTTCGACAATTTTGCGGCAGATGGCGAGGCCCATGCCGGTGCCATCGTATTGGTTGGGATCGTGGAGCCTTTCGAAGGGTTGAAATATGCGGTCGCTATATTTCGCATCGAAGCCAATCCCGTTATCGCTCACGCTGATTTCGCAGATTGTTCCGTTCAGGTGAGCATTTGTAGGGGATCCATTTTGGATGATTTGGCCAGAAATATTAACTTCTAAGGGCATGTTGGGCTGGCGGAATTTGATGGCGTTGCTGATCAAATTCAAGAAGAGATGCTGCATCTGAAATGGATCGGCAGAGATATTTGGGATGGGTTGGATCGTGAGGGTGGCCTGGCTTTCTTCGATGGCAAGGTCTAAATCTTCGGCGGCTTTCCGGGCAATTTGTGTCAGGTTGACTTTCTCGATCGGCTGCGATTTAGTGGAGATGCGTGAATAATCGAGCAGTGCTATTACCAAATTTTGCATTCGGCTGGCAGCAGATTGGATGCGTTTGACATAATCTTGGGCTTCTGTGCTGAGTTCCTGCGTATGGCGGATGCGCAGTATATCGCTGAAACTTTGAATTTTGCGGAGCGGTTCTTGCAGATCGTGCGATGCGATGTTAGTGAAATCCATTAGATCGCGGTTACTGCGCTCCAGATCGGCGGCGTATTCTTGCATGGTGGCTTCGGCTTGATCGCGTTCTTGCTCGCGCTGCGAAAGGGACACAGCCATCGTGTCGACGGAATTTGCCAGCATGCCAAATTCACTGCGGTCGTAGGTCATATTCGTGCGGGCATTCAGGTTCCCATTTGAAATTTCTTGCGTGGTGTCAACGAGTTTCTCAATGGATTGCATGATGAGATAATTTCCCAAAAACCAGGCTGCGATCACAGCCAGGATGGAAGCCACTCCAATCCAGATCAGGTTTCGCACCAAGGCTCGGTTGATTTCTGCGTAGGCCACATCTTTTGGCGTGCCTACATCAATGAAGACGTGATCATCAGTGCCGCTCAACGGCAGAAAGGCATGCAAGCGGGAAATGCCATCTTCCCCGGTGAATTCAGTGGTGCCAGAGCGTTGCGAGGTGATCTCCTGGTAGATTGAGTTTTCGGGCAGGGTTTTTCCCACCCAGGCATCCGGGTCGGGGTAGTGAGCCAGCACAACACCCGTTTTATCGATCACAGTGAGGGTTGACCCCTCAGGTAGGTTTGCATTGGCGGCGAAATCGTTGAACAAGGCTAGATCGATGCCGATATTGATCACCCCAACTTTCTGATTGTTTACATTCCAAACCGGGTAACCCATCGAAATTACACCCTTACCGGTGTTGCGGCAAATATGATATTCGCTGATCACAAAGTCTTCAGACGCGATCAAATTCTGATAGTGCGTGCAGGTTGCCAAATCTTCGGGTACATCGCCCGTCGGCATTGTGCAGAGAATATTTCCTTCCAAGTCGGCAACATAAAAGGATGAATAAAATGGAAAGTGAATATCTTTTAGATGGGAAAAAACATGCCCGCAATTGCCAAGTTCATGTTCAGTCAGGTTAAAGGCGTGCGACATCGTAAGCAACAGCACGCGCGTATCTTCGATCAAAATTTCGTGTTGATCGGCAGCATAGCGAGCTGTGCGCAACATGCTTTCTTGGGCGTTGATGGCGGCTTGTTGGCGCTCATCCAACCCCGAATAGAGGGTGAGTATTAGGGCAGGGAGAGCTGCCAAGATCACTACCAGAATTATACGTACTCGTAAACTTGAAAAAAATTTTTTCATCGTAACCAATACCTTGAAATTTAGGAACTCGCTGCTTCGATTAACGAGTTGGTAAGTTCTCCATCTTCGGGAAAGGAACTGATTCCATATTTGACGAGGGTACTTAAATTGAAACCTTGGATGGTTTCCGGTAATTTTCGATTTTCTGTTCCTAAAATTTTATTAATCACCACAATCCCGGCTTCGGGGTTTTGAACATCATCCAACAAAATGGCGAAACGGTTGTTGCTGATGCGGGCAAGGGTATCGCTTTCCCTGATTTGGGATGTGAAGTAACCTGCAAGAGCATGAATTAAATAGCGTTGCTCATTCATGGAACGATTGATTTCGCTTTCCAGAATATCTTCTACATTCAGAACGATGATAATCACATGCAATTTGCTGCGGCGCGCCCGGGCGATGGCGTGATTGCATAAATCCCGGAAGAGAATTTGGTTGGGCAGGTTGGTTTGGGGATCATGTGTAAGGGAAGTAGAACGATAGGTCTGCGTTTTGATCTGCTGAGGATGACTGTCGATATTATCCACCAGTTTTTCGGAGGCGTATTGTCTTAATAGCGGCTGAAGAATGTAATGCCCCGAGGCATTGGTTTGAATCAACGATTTATCGGCCAGTGATGAGATCACCGCAAAGGTCGCTCCCGTTGTTCGGTTGGCAACATCGAGCGAAAACTCTCCCTGAAAGATGGAAAGGCGCTGGTAGGCATCTTGTTCTTCCTCGCTGAGCATCGTCCATGATTGATCGAAAGTGGCCCGAATGCTGCGGTGCCGTTCGGGAATATCCTCCATCGAGGCAGCCAGGCTACCCAAATTGGTTTGCAACTCGCTGGCGATTTGTTCGCAAGTGCGGTGACGCAGGTTGGCCGCGGCCAACTCAATTGCCAGGGGCAAACCATCCACAAGCTGGCAAATTTTGGCGATATAAGGCAGGTCGGTATCTTCCGGTTGGTACCCGGAATACACGCGATTGCCGCGAGCTAGGAAAAGCTTAACCGCGGCGTAATCTTGAATATTTGGGGTGTGAGGAATATCCTGCGGGTACGGAAGCCCTCGCAAATCCAGGTTGTAAGCCGCCTGGTAGCTCAGCCGCCGTTGTGAAGTGACCAGAATCTTGAGATAGGGGGCTTTGTGTAAAATTTCCAACAGAAGTTGAGAGCCATCTAAGAGATGCTCGAAATTATCCACGATCAGCAGGGTAGTTTTTGTTCTTAGATGATCGATTAGCACTTGGGTAGGGTTTTGCCCATCTAATTTGAGTTCCAGGGATTTGGCAATGCTGGGAGCTAGCAAATCTAGCGTGTGAACACCCTCCAGGGGCACGAACCAAACCCCATCGGCGAAATGCCGCAGGTATTTGTAACCCATCTGGATGGCCATTCGGGTTTTGCCCACCCCCGACATCCCGGTGATGGTGATCAGGCGCACAACCTGATTTGAGATGCATCCTTCGAACCAGGAAAGTTCGTTTTCGCGCCCCACAAAAGAAGTGAATTGGGCTGGCAGGTTGGTGCGCAGTGGTTGGGTGATCACCCGGGGAGGATCAATGGTTAGCCCGGCTTTGATTTTTTCGTAGAGGGCTGTGGTTGTGATATCGGGATCAACTCCCAACTGGGTGGCTAAAATTTGGCGGCAGACCTGATATTGTTCCAGGGCCGCGCCGCGTTGCCCATCGATCACCAGGATTTTCATCAATTGACAGTGGGCGCGCTCTTCCAGGGGGGCTACGCTGACCTGCTGCCAGGCATATTTCTGCGCAGTTTTGAATTTGCCCTGGCCGATATAAAAATCGACCAGGGTTTGAATGGCCATCAGCATTTTACGGAAGTAGTATTCGCGCCGGATCAAAATCCATTCTTGAAAAGAGTAGGCATCCGGTATGGATAGATCTTCCAAAAAATCTCCTTGGTAAAGGTTGACAGCAGTTTCAAGCTTCTCGGCGCAGAATGCGCAAGTTTCAAGGCTTTCATGGTGATGGATATTGGTTTCTTGGATCAGGTTGTCAAATTCGTCCGCATCTAAAAAGAATTTGTGCTCTTTATTGAAGCGCACATAGTCATCTGAGATGGTGAGAAAGTTAACTGGGTTATGACCCCCCTGAAGCGCCCGGCGAATACCTAAAAGGGCCTGGCGCAAATTGGTGCGGGCCAAGCCCTCGGCCCGGTCGGGCCAGAGCAGTTCGCCAAGGAAATCGCGGTGATGTTGCGGGCTGGATTCGGCCACCAGATAAGCAAACAGGGCGCGCTCTTTTTTTGTGCGAAAAGTCGGAATGATGTTTTCCGTGCGAAGTTTTGCTTGTAAGGGGCCAAACAGCGAAATTACTAAACGGTCCATCGCCTCCACCCAGCAAGAATAAAAGTGTAAATTATTTGGAACAGGAACAAGCCTGCTCTAATCATACCCAGATTTGCACAGAAACTCAAGCATTGTTTGCTGAAATCTTGATATTGGGGTGTTTTTCAAAATTCATCCCAAATTTCACGTTAAATTCACGCTGTTATCACGCCGATTTCACACCCGCTTGCCATAATGAAGCCAACTTTTCCGTTTGGGTCGGATCGTTGTAGTGAGATGGTGCTGGAAACATCGGAGAAAGATTGAAAGCGTGTATCGATTGAATGCACGCGGGAGGCATTACAGGATCTGATGAACGCGAAAGCAAATTCATATCAATCTTATATTGTGCGGATGTGGCGAGAAAATTCGATGGGGGAGTGGCGCGCTTCGATCTCAGATATTGACACCGGGGAGTTGCGCCATTTTCCCAACATTACAACTTTGTTGGCCTATATTTGCCAGAAAACCAATCAACCCTTTTTCGGTGAAATAGATTTGGATAGCATCATCCGCTTGAGCAAGGGGGAGGAACAGACTGGGTGACACGGCTTCGGAGGGCCGCAAAAGAAATTGAATATATTCCTTATGATTACCCCAGGGCAGCCATTTGCCCGCATGCGCCGCACGGCACATGTTGAAGTCTCAACCGAAGATTAGCTTCGGGATTTTATGTTTTTAGCATCTTGTTTGGAGATATTAGGAGGCTCTAACCATGAATAAAAAACGCATTTTGAAAATTAGTATGTTCGTCACGGTGGCCCTGATTGTGATTTTCGGTGCCGCGTTGGCTGCGGATGATGGGCCAATTTTCAACCGCAATATTTCGCGTACGCCCGATACCATGACCGGCGCCTCGGCTATGAGCGTGATGCCGCTCTATGTGCCCGCTCAAAATACCCAGGGCGAACCGCCGGATACCACTTCGGGTGAACTGGAATACTATGTGGGTGACTGCACCAACCAGGATACCTCGACTTGCACCCTGGCATACACCCGCCCGGAGGCCAAGCCTCTGATCGCCACCTATAACGATGGCATCGAGTTTGAGGAACTCAATGATATGTTGGGCATCCAAACCGGCGCCGGTTTTGGCGAGCGCGATGCTTTCGCGGCCCTCTCGCTGGATGATGGCGCTACCTGGAAGAACGTCAACCTGTCCGACTCGGCCGACCGCTCATCCTTTGTGCTGAAGAACGGGCATGAATATCCCGGTGATGTCTTCAAACTGGTGCACCAGGTGGAAGGCAACATGGTGGTGGCCGCCTGGATCAGCCGCTACTGCGAGTCCGGCGCCCCGCTCTACTCCTGGCTGGATGAAGAGAAAACCGGCCTGCTGGCCGCCTATCCCGAACTGGATCACCAAGTCACCGTTGACGGCGGCACCGACCCGGATGGGTTTTACCAGATGTACATGGACGACCTGTTTACCGTGGGCGGCACCCAGAAATCGGTGGACTATACCGCGCAAGGCTTCCCCGAAGTGGGCGAAGTGCCTTACGGCTGCGTTTGGGTGGCGCGCGGCACGCTGGAGCAGGCCCTGGACGATGTAAGCGGCGAACCGCTGACCAATATCAACGGCGACCCGATCTACGACATCACCTGGCGCGCTTCTGAGCGCCTGACCTCCGGGCGGCGCGACCCCAACCGCATCGAGGTCA
>DOTA01000125.1 GCA_003513015.1 Chloroflexota bacterium | reverse complement strand
ATTTTGTTGAGGCCCCAGCCCAAACCGGGGAAGAGAATGGCCTGCGGGATAGAGTCGAAGGGGTACCATTGGCCGTTGTGCAGCAGCACGGTGTAGGGGCGGGGGAAGATCACTTTATGGCTGAGATCCAACTCGTCGATGAGACCGAGCATATGTTCATCGGAGGCGAACCAGTGATGATAAAAATGCTCGACAGACCAATCCCAGTGAGGTTCTTTGAAGCCGGAAGCCAGTCCGCCGGGATGATTGGCGGATTCAAAGATGGTGACTTGATGCCCGGCACGGATCAGATCATAAGCTGCGGACAGACCCGCATAGCCGGCACCGATGATGGCGGTTTTCATAGATTTTCCTTTTAACGATTTAAAATAAGCGCGGCGACTGGCGCGCATCATTTTTTATTTTTCTCTTGCTGCTCGATTCTGGCTGCCAGTATTTTGAGTTTGCCCCACTCTTGACGGAGAACATAAAGCATGGATAAGTTCATCAGCCAGCGCAATTCACATTCGGGATTGCGGGCCAGGTGTTCGAAAACTTCGATGGCTTGATCATCGGTGCGGCGTGTTTTGGCGTATTCGTGGGCCAGGCGTTTGAGGTAGGCCTCGCGTTGTTTGCGCAGGCGATCTTCGTGGGCGTCGCGGATCCGGCTTTCTTTGACAATTTTGCCTACGCGGTGCACGGCCATGTTCAACTCATCAACGGTGAAGGGTTTGATCAGGTATTCACGTGCCCCCACCGACATAGCAGTACGCAAGGTGATGCTCTCTCTTTGGGCTGAGATAACAATGCAGCCCAGGTCGGGCAGGAGTTGTAACATTCTTTCGATGGCTACCAGGCCGTTCATGCGCGGCATGTTGATATCCATGATGGCGATATCAGGCCTGTGTTGGTTGGCTAATTCCAGGGCTTGTTGACCATCCGAAGCGATGGCGACCACCACCACATCCGGGTTGATGGCTAACATCATACGCGTGCTGCGACGGGTTTCTTGCACATCGTCCGCGATCAAGACTCGTAATTTTGTATCTGGCAATTTGATGGGTTGAGTCATACCGGCAACCTCTTACAGTGATCAATCGGTGATTTCCAGGCTTTCTTCCAGTTCACGTTTGCTGCTGAACCAACTCAAGCCATGCTCTGAAAAATATTTCAGTTCAGGCATAAAATAGTATAACCCAAGAGCCGTGATTGGGAACCACAAAGCCACGTGCAAAACCAACGTATATCCGGCTGCCACGGCTTTTTCAACGTTAAAGGCCTCCAAAACGGCGATACCCGGGGCGTCGAAGGTGCCCACATAGCCTGGTGCGGAGGGAATGGTAGTCGCCAAATTGACGATGCCGTTCATCAGCATCAGGGCGAAAAAGCTGACCTGAAAGTCGAAGGCGTGCATCACAAACCAGTACTTGCAAGTTTCAAAGAGCCAGATGACCACCGAGGTGAGGAAGATCATCAAGGCCTCGCGCGGGGATCGCAAAGCTTCGAGGCCATCCAGGAATTTAAAGCCGATTCCCAATAATTTTTCGCGGAAGCGTTCGGGAACGAGGCGTTCTGCCAACCAGGTGGCAATTTTGCGAGTAGGTTCCGGGAACATGGCAGCTAACAAAAAGGTCGCCAGAACCCCCAGGAAAATGGCAGCACCCCAAATTGCCAGAGATTGGATACTGCCCACAAAACCAGAACTGCCCTCCAACGCCGATAAAGCACCCAAATTCAAAAATACAAAAGCCAGCATCACCACCCCGTCAAAGACGCGTTCCACGATGATGGTCGCCAGCGAAGCCGAAACGGGCACATCTTCGCGGCGTTTGAGTACCACTGCCCGCAGCACTTCGCCCAAGCGGGCCGGGAAAATATTGTTGCCCATGTAGCCGATGGTGACGATCTCAAACGATTGCTTGAAAGGAATCGATTTGACGGGTTTGAGCAGGTATTGCCAGCGCCAGGCCCGCACGATTACACCCATAAAATACACCATCACTCCGGGGATCAGCCAGGCATAGCGCGCACCTCGCAAAGCGCCCAAAACATCCTGAAGTTGCAGACCTCGGAGCGCCAGATATAAAAACAGCCCACTGATGAGAATCCCAAGCCAAAATTGCCAACGTTTCATAGCGACATTCTACCACTCCCGTTTACTCAAGAAACGCCCAAAATGAAGAATCATGACAATTCGGTGGAGGGTCAAAGACCGTCGACGGGTGAGGATCGCTCAGCATTCACTCGCGGGTATAATGCGGATATGAATCGCCGTTGGCTGGTTGGAGGAGTTCTATTTGTGATCGCGGTCGTGGGGGTGATTTTCGTGCGCGCCAACCTGCCCACTTTGCTCGAAGTTTCGCCAGCGAGCGGCGAAACCCAGGTAGACCCCCACCGCCCCTTGATTCTGACCTTTTCTGAGGCAATGCAGCCCGATAGTGTAGCCCAAAACCTGGAAATCCAGCCGCCCAAAACGGGAAATTTTACCTGGGAAGCCGCCACTCTGACCTTTACGCCTGATCAACCCTGGGGGCGCGGTGAGCAGATCACCGTGACGCTGCAAGCCGGGGCGCGCTCAACCCTGGGGCTGCCGCTCTTGCGGGATCAAATCTGGTCTTTCCAAATCAGCCCACCCATGATGGTATATCTGTGGCCCTTTGACGGCCCCGCCGACCTGTACGCCATCGACTTGATCGGAGGCACCTCTCTGCGTCTGACAGAAACCCCCAATGGCGTGTTGACCTATAGCCTCGATCAGGCGGGCACGCATATTTTTTACAGCACCCGCCTGAACACCCAAAATAGCGCCATTTTTCGGCTGGATCGGGCCAGTGGCCGCGCCGCTAAAATCCTGACATGCCAGAATGTGTTGTGCAACTTTCCCCAGCTTTCTCCGAATGGCGATTTTTTAACCTACACGCGCGCCCCCTCCACCGCCGGGAGCGAACCTTTTTTACAACAGATTTGGCTGCTACCGTTTGTGGATGGGGAACCGGCCCCCGAAAGCCGCGCCACCTTGGTGAGTGATCCCAACCATGCGGTGGGCACGCCCTTTTGGTCACCCACCAGCCTACTTACCTTCTACGACTCTGAGATTCATGCCTTTTTAGCACTCAATCCCCAAACCCAGGAACAAATCACCTTCCCCAATGAAACCGGCGAACCCGGTACCTGGGCACCCGATGGCAGCAATTACATCGTTCAAGAAATAGTTTTTTGGGGCAGCGGCCCGCTCGATTACAGCAGCCACCTGTGGCGCTTCGAATATCCTTCAGGCCAAAGCACCGAACTGACCACGGAACGCACCCTGGAAGATGCCACACCTTCCTACGCGTCGGATGGACGCATCGTNNTGGCTGATCAACAATGATGGCAGCAATCCCCGCCAACTCACCAGCAACTCTGATTTCAACCACGCCGATTTTGCCTGGCACCCCAACGGTGAGTATCTGGCCTTCGTGCGCTACAATCAAACCAAAATCACCGAACCACCCGAAATTTGGATCATCCAGCCCAATGGCAGCAACGCCCTGCGGCTGGTGATTGGGGGTTACGTGCCGCAGTGGATTCCCTAAATGAAGGTTGAGCAAATCAAAGACGCTCTCAAAGCCGAAGCCCGGCGCTTGGGATTCCAACTCGTGGGTGTAACCACCCCTGACCCGCCTCCGCATTTCAACATTTTCGAGGGTTGGCTGGCCGCCGGGCATCACGCCGAAATGGGCTGGCTGGCCGCCGAGCGCAGCCGCCAGCGCCGCGCCGACCCGCGCCAAATTTTGCCGGAATGTGAATCGATCCTGGTTTTGGGGATGGCCTATCTCCCCTCTCCTGCGGGGGAAGGCACCGGGGGCGAGGGAAAAATCGCCTCCTATGCCTGGGGCGCGGATTACCACGAAGTGCTGCCGCCCCGCTTGCAAGCGTTGGTAAACTTCATCGAAGAAAAAGTTGGCGCACCAGTCCCCAACCGTTGGTACACCGATACCGGCCCCTTACTGGAGCGCGATCTGGCTCAACGCGCCGGCTTGGGCTGGATTGGCAAAAATACCTGTCTGATCAATCCCCAGGCCGGGTCATACTTTTTGCTGGCCGAAATTGTATTGGGCCTGGCCCTGCCCCCCGACGAACCCTTCACCCCTGACCATTGCGGCAGTTGCACCCGCTGCCTCGCAGCCTGCCCGACCGGCTGCATCCTGCCCAACCGCACCCTGGATGCCAACCGCTGCCTCTCGTATCTGACGATTGAACACAAGGGCGCCATCCCCCCGGATTTGCGCCCCCAAATCGGCAATTGGATTTTTGGATGTGATCTCTGCCAGCAGGTATGCCCCTGGAACCAAAGATTTTCCGTGCCTTCAGCAGAAGCAAGCTTCGCCCCGACCCCTGGGGTGGCGCGCCCGACCCTGGCGTCTGAACTGACCCTCACGCCCCAAGCCTTCAACCGCAAATTCAAAGGGAGTCCCGTCAAACGCGCNNACCCCGCGGCCATCCCGGCACTCCGCGCGGCCCTGAGTGATCCCGAACCCCTGGTGCGCGGTCAGGCCGCCTGGGCGCTGGGGCAAATTCGGGGCAGGGAAGCCCTGCTGGCCCTGCAAGCCGCCGCCCAAACCGAAACCGATTCCACCGTTCAGTCAGAAATTCAAGCAGCCCTGCAAAACCACACCCCTCTCGAAAATCACTAAACAACTATGTGCCATCATCTTCGCTTATTTGGTTTATCCCTGTTTTTAATGCTGCTTATCAGCGCTTGCACCGGCGATCTCTCAGCCCCGGCAACTGCGCTCCCCTCTGCCCCGCCCACGCTCACCCTCACGCTGGCCCCACCCACGGCCACTCATCTGCCCGATCCGCCCACGGAAACCCCCGCCCCCACGGCCACGAACACGCCCATCCCCAGTGTCACGCCCACACCGCCCATCACCACCATTTTGTTTACGGGCGCGATTGTGCCGGGGCGCTGTGTGCAGGCCGCCATCGACGCTCAAGACAACGCTGATTTTCTCTATGATGACGTGCGCGAGTTAATCTCCAGCGCCGACATCGCCGTGGGCACGCTCAACGCCGCCCTGACGGATTTCTCACCCTACACCGGCTGCGTTAAAACCTTTGTGCTGGTCGGCAGCCCCAACAACGCCGACGCCCTGGCGAATGCCGGGTTCGATGTGATGAGCGTGGCCACCAACCACATCAAAAACTGCAATCTAAGCACTTGCGGCGACCAGGCTTTTTGGGATACGATGGACAACTTGGAACGCGTCGGTATCGTACCCGTGGGGGCAGGGAACAATCTTCAGGAAGCCATGCAACCCATCGTGATCGAGAAAAACGGCATCCGCTTTGGGTTTGTCTCGTTGGGTGAAGT
>DOTA01000401.1 GCA_003513015.1 Chloroflexota bacterium | reverse complement strand
CGACCGAGCTGGTGGCTTCATCCAAAATCAACATGGTGGGATCCAGCAGGATGGCGCGGGCGATGGTCAGCAGTTGTTTCTGGCCCTGCGAGATATTGGTGGATTCCTCGTTGAGCACCAGATTATAGCCTTCGGGCAGGGTGCGCACAAAGTGATCCACATGGGCGGCCTGCGCCGCGGCGATGACATCTTCATCGCTGGCCCCGGGCCGTCCATAACGGATGTTTTCCATGATGGTGTCGTTGTACAGCCAGGTATCTTGCAACACCATGCCAAACATACAGCGCAGGTCGGCACGGGCAAAATCTTTGATATTGTTGCCATCGAGCAGAATTTCGCCGGCATTGATGTCATAGAAGCGCATCAGCAGTTTGACCAGGGTGGTCTTGCCCGCGCCGGTTGGCCCGACGATGGCGATTTTCTGACCGGGAAGGGCTTCGGCGCTGAAATCTTTGATGATGATTTTTTCGGGATCGTAGCCGAACTGAACGTTCTTGAAAATCACATGGCCCTCGACGGCTTCCGGCAAAACAGGATTTTCTGCATCCGGAATTTCTTCTGCTTCCGCCAGAAATTCGAAGACGCGTTCGGCCGCCGCGGCAGTCTGCTGCAAGATGTTCGAGATGTTGGCAATCTGGGTAATGGGCTGGGTGAACGAGCGCACGTACTGGATGAAGGCCTGAATATCACCCACGGTGATGGCCCCGTTGATCGCCAGGTAACCGCCGATGATCGAAACCGCCACGTACCCCAGGTTGCCGACAAAACCCATAATGGGCATCATCAGCCCTGAAAGGAACTGCGATTTCCAGGCAGAACTGTAAAGCGTGTCGTTGAGGGTATCAAAGCGCTCCACACTTTCGGCTTCACCGTTGAAAGCTTTCATCACCAGATGCGCGCCATACATTTCTTCCACGTGGCCGTTGACGTGCCCCAGGAAATCTTGCTGCTGCTTGAAGTATTTCTGCGACTGCCCGATCACTACGGCGATAATCACCATCGAGAGCGGGATCACCAACAGAGATACCAGGGTCATCTGCCAGCTAATCGAGAACATCATAATCAGCACGCCGATCACAGTCACCACCGAGGTGATGATCTGCGAGAGGCTCTGGTTCAACGTTTGGCTGACGGTATCAACATCATTGGTGATGCGCGAGAGCACCTCGCCCTGGCTGGTGTTGTCGAAATACTTGAGCGGCATGCGGTTGATTTTTTCGGCAATATCATTGCGGAAACGATAGGTGATATCCATCGAAATCCCAGACATGATCCAGCCCTGGATGTAGCTAAACAGGGCCGAGGCCAGATACAACCCCATGGTGAGCAGGATGATTTTGCCAATGTAGTCAAAATCGATCCCAGTGCCGGTTCTGTTAATTTGTCCCAGAACACCTTCGAACAATTTGGTGGTGGCTTTACCCAAAATCTTGGGGCCAACAATCGTAAAGATGGTGGAGCCAATCGCAAAGATCATCACAACCAGGATCGTGATCTTGTACGATCCCAGGTATTGGGCCAGCTTGCGCATGGTGCCTTTGAAATCGCGGGCTTTATCGCCCTTCATCATGGCCATGGGGCCGCCGCGCCCCATCGGGCCGCCCGCGGGTCTTCGATTACTTGAGGAAGTTCCGCCGTGCATCATTTCAATTCCTCCTGACTTAACTGCGACATGGCAATCTCACGGTAGGTTTCGCAGCTCTCCATTAATTCGTGATGTTTTCCTTGACCGACCACCCGGCCCTCATCGAGCACAACGATCTGATCGGCATTTTTGACGGTGGCCACGCGCTGCGTAACCACCAGGACGGTGCTATCACCGGTTTTGGCTTTGAGCGCTTTGCGCAAGGCTGAATCGGTTTTGAAATCCAGGGCCGAGAAGCTATCATCGAAGATGAAGATCGGCGGTTTCTTCACCAAGGCACGTGCAATCGCCAAACGTTGTTTTTGCCCGCCGGAAACATTCGAGCCGCCTTGCGAAATCTCGGCTTCCATCCCTTCGGGCTTGGCGTTGATAAACTCGCTGGCCTGGGCAATCTCGATGGCTTCATTCAGCATTTCATCACTGGCATCTTGATCGGCGTAACGCAAGTTGGATTCGATGGTGCCGGAGAACAACATGCCTTTCTGAGGCACATAGCCGATTTTGTTGCGCAGCTCGCTCTGCCGGACTTCCCGGATGTCGACTCCATCCAAAATAATGGAACCCTCCGTAACATCGTAAAAACGCGGGATCAAATTGATCACCGTGGATTTTCCACAGCCGGTCGAGCCGATAAAGGCCGTCATCTCACCCGGTTGCGCCGTAAAAGTGATATTGTGCAGCACATCATCGAGCGCGTCGGGGTAGCGGAAAGAAACATTGCGGAATTCCACCTGGCCGTTGAATTGAGCGTTGAAGGCTTTGGGATTTTGCGGATCGTTGATGGTGAACTCGGTTTCGAGCACATCGGCGATGCGCCCGCCGGAGACGGCCGCCCGGGGTAAAAAGATGAACATCATTGACATCATCAAGAAGGCGAACACGATCTGCATAGCGTACTGCAAGAAGGCCATCATATCGCCGACTTGCATATTGGCTTCAGCGACTTGATGGGCGCCCACCCAGATGATCAGCAATGAGAGGCCATTCATGATGAGCATCATGATGGGCATCATGGTAACCATGATGCGGGCCACAAACAGACTGTTATCGGTCAGGTCGCGGTTGGCTTTGTCGAAGCGTTTCTCTTCGTCGGTTTGTTTGTTGAAGGCTCGAATAACCATCATGCCCGAAAGATTTTCGCGCGTTACCAGGTTGAGCCGGTCGATGAGGCTTTGGATGATTTTGAACTTGGGCAAAGCAATCGAGAAAACTACTAAAATCATGCCCAGCAAGGTCAGCACCGCCACGGCGATTATCCACCACATATTGGGGCTTTTATCCACCGCCCGGATGATGCCGCCGATACCGATGATGGGGGCGTAAAACACCATGCGCAGCATCATGAAAATAACCATCTGCACCTGGGTAACATCATTAGTGGAGCGGGTGATCAGCGAGGCCGTGGAGAATTTATCGAACTCAGCGCTCGAGAAATCCTCTACTTTTTGGAAAACCGCCTGACGGATGTCGCGCGCCGTGCCTGCCGCAGTTTTGGCGGCCAGGTAGCCCACCGCCACGGTACAAACCCCACCCAAGAGTGAAATCAACAGCATCATACCGCCCACGCGCCAGATGTAGCTGGATTGCAGTTTGGCGGTATCCATGCCCAGGGCGGCATATTCGTCCTTGACCGAACCCACAGCCATCTGGTTGATCATGTTTTCGCCCAGGGTCTCGGTCATCTGATCGAATTGGCTGGTCATCTGCGAAAGCTGCTCAGCCGGGAGTTGTTTCAGCAGGGCGAAGACATCCATACCGGGTGGAATTTTCGAGGGATCAAAATTCAAGCCGGGGCCGAAAGATTGAGCCTTTGAGGGGTCGGCGATCACCTGTTCGATGCCGGTAATCACCACCCAGGAGCGGCCCATAATGGGGTTGAGTTGGTCGATCATAGTCTGATCGATCTCGTTGAGCACGTAAATCGGCTCAGATGCCAGGGTGGGGTAGGTTTCAAGATATTGCGCGTAATCCGGGGAGGTTTCATCCACCAGGGTGTAGTTGCTGAGTACCAAATTTTGCTCCTCGGGACTCATGAAGATCAGCAACTTTTCCATCTGGCTTTGGCGCACGGCCTGGGCCACAGCGTTTTCCACGCCGCCCTGTTGGATACCCACGTTGACAATTCTCGACATGTAATCGGGCAGCGCCAAATCGGCGTTGGCCTGCACGAACAGCAAAGCAATGGTCAACAGGATCAACAGGAGATACGGTTTTGTATATTTAATCAATCGTAGCATGTGAACAATGCTCCTTCAAAAATTGAGTTTTTAATTCGGTGTCAACACCCTTCGACAAGCTC
>DOTA01000441.1 GCA_003513015.1 Chloroflexota bacterium | reverse complement strand
GTTGCCGGCGCGCTCGCCGATGCCATTGACGGTTACCTCGGCTTGCCGCGCTCCCGCCCGGATGCCTGCCAGGGCGTTGGCCGTCGCCAGCCCCAGATCGTCGTGGGTGTGCACTGAAACAGTCACATTTTCGATGCCCGGCGTGTGCGCCATGATGCCCTCGATCAGCGCGCCAAATTCTTCGGGAGTGGTGTAGCCCACCGTGTCGGGGATGTTGAGGGTGGTCGCCCCGGCCTTGATCGCCTCGCCCAGCGCCACATACAAAAATTCCGGCTCGCTGCGCCCGGCATCTTCGGGTGAAAACTCGACATCCGCGCACAACGATTTGGCATAAGCCACCATTTCGCGGATTTTCTCGATGACTTCTTCGGGATCCATTTTGAGCTTGTAGCGCATGTGGATCGGGGAGGTCGCGAGAAAGGTATGGATGCGCGGCCTTTGGGCGTGTTGGACGGCTTCCCAGGCGGCGTCAATATCCTTATGCGTGGTGCGCGCCAACCCGCAGATGATCGGCACNNGGCGAGGCCGCCGGGAACCCGGCTTCGATCACATCTACACCCAGGCGGGCCAACCCGTGGGCGATCTCCAGCTTTTCAGCGGAAGTTAGCGTGGCCCCAGGGGATTGCTCGCCATCGCGCAGGGTAGTATCGAAGATTTTTACATAGTTTGGATTTATATCCATAATATATCCAATGCAAACGTGTACAAGTAGACAGGGAAACAGGGAAGCACGTGTGTACTTGTATACCTATCTACTTTTTTACTCACCGGGTTTGATCGTCACCGGATTGACAAAGGGCATCATCTCACGCAGTTCCGCGCCGACTTTCTCGATCAGGTGATCCTGTCCCAGGCGGCGTTGCTCGTTGAACCAGGGACGCCCATTCTTGTTTTCATTGATCCAATTTTCGGCGTAGGTGCCATCCTGGATTTCCTTCAAAATCCGGCTCATCTCGAATTTGGTTTCTTCGGTGATGAGGCGAGCCCCGGCGGTGTAGTCGCCGTGTTCGGCGGTATCGGAGACTGAGTAACGCATATAATTCATGCCGCCGCGGTACATCAAATCCACAATCAACTTGAGTTCGTGCAGCACTTCAAAATAGGCCAATTCGGGTTGGTAGCCAGCCTCAACCAGGGTTTCAAACCCGGCTTTGACTAGAGCGGTCACGCCGCCGCACAGCACGGCCTGCTCGCCAAAGAGATCGGTCTCGGTTTCTTCAGCGAAGGTAGTCATCAGCACCCCGGCGCGTGTCCCACCAATGCCCCAGGCATAGGAGAGGGCCTGCGCCTGGGCTTGCCCGGAGGCATCCTGATGGACGGCCAGCAAACAGGGTGTACCACCGCCTTCGGTGTAGACCTCGCGCACGCGATGCCCGGGGGCCTTGGGGGCGACCATGCTGACATCCACTCCCGCAGGTGGGGTGATGGTGCCGTAACGGATGTTGAAGCCGTGGGCAAACATCAGGGTTTTGCCGGGAATCAAATGCGGGGCAATCGATTCTTCGTAAATCGCAGCCTGAGAAGTATCCGGGGCCAAAATCATGATCACATCGGCCCAGGCGGCGGCCTCATCCACAGATTTGACCGTCAACCCGGCGGCTTCTGCTTTGGGCCAGGATTTACTGCCGGGACGGAGTCCCACACAAACTTCCACGCCGCTTTCTTTCAAATTCAACGAGTGAGCGTGTCCTTGAGAACCGTAGCCGATCACCGCCACTTTCTTGGCCTTGATCAGTTCGGGAGTCGCATCTTTATCGTAATAAATGGTTGCCATATTTGTTCCTTGTGTTTTTAGTGATTGGATAACTGATTATAGGGTCTGGTTTCCCAATTACCTTGTTACCCAGTAACTTATCAACTAATGCCCTTTGCCGTTCCCATTGGTGCCGGGAGCGTAGCGGATGCCTACGCCGGTGCCGCGCATCATGGCGACCTGCCCGGTGCGCACCATTTCGAGGATACCGATGGGCCGCAGCAGTTCAACCAAGCCCTCGATTTTGTCTTCGGTGCCAGAGATCTCGACAATCACGGAATTTTTCGCCACATCCACGATTTTGGCACGAAAGATGTCCGCCAGGCTGGCAACCTCAGCGCGCTTTTCGGGAGGGCATTCCACTTTGATGAGGGCCAAATCGCGCGTCACCGCGGCCTGATTGGTGACATCCTGCACATCGATGACGTTGACCAATTTATACAGGTTGGCCTCCACCAGCCGAGCATCCACGCTCTCGTTGACCACGATGGTCATGCGCGAAACATCCGGGTGTTCGGTGGTGCCCACACTCAAAGAGTCAATATTGAAATTGCGGCGGCGAAACAGGGAAGCGACGCGGTTGAGCACACCAGGTTTGTTTTCTACTAAGGCGATCAGGGTATGTTGCATGTTTAGCTCCTAGCTGCAAGCTGCCAGCAGATAGCTGCCAGCAAATTCTCAAAATAATCTACCGCTAGCCGCTAACTGCTCGCGGCTGACGGCTTGACAGGCCGTCGGATCATCTGATCCAAATCTGCGCCCGTGGGCACCATGGGGTAAACCGACTCTTCTTTTTCGACCACGAATTCGAGCAGGACCGGGCCAGGGGTTTGTTCGGCAAATTTGACGGCAGCCACTACCTCGCTCGGCGATTCCACTCTCAAGCCGGGGATGCCATGTGCATCAGCCAGTTTGACGAAATCAGGGCTGGTCATCGGGGTGGCGGCGTAGCGCTTATCAAAGAAAAACTCCTGCCATTGGCGCACCATGCCCAAAAAGTGATTATTCATAATCGCAATCTTGATATTGGCGCCTTCTTGCACCAGCGTGGATAGCTCCGCCTGGGTCATTTGGAAGCTGCCGTCGCCGTCGATCAACCAAATATCGCGCTCTTTGTGGGCAAACCAAGCTCCTAACGCGGCGGGCAAACCAAAGCCCATCGTGCCCGCGCCGCCCGAAGTGATCAGGCGATAAGGCTGCTCGAAGCGGTAATACTGCGCCGTCCACATCTGATGCTGGCCTACGCCGGTGACCACAATGGCGTCACCTTGCGTGGCCTGCCAAATATCGCGGATGGCGTGTGCGGCATAAAGCTTGCCGTCATCCGGCCAATACATGATCGAGCGTTCGTCGGTTTCGGCCCGCCAACCCGCGATTTGGGCCAGCCAGGCTTCGTGATCGCACTCATCCACCATCGGGATCAGGTCGGTCAACACGGTTTTGAGATCGCCCATCAGCGGCACATCCACTTCCACGTTTTTATGCACCTCGGAGGGATCAATTTCCACGTGGATTTTCCTGGCCCGCGGGGCATACGTGCGCAGGTTGCCGGTCACGCGGTCATCAAAGCGCATNNCCCAGACCGAGCAGCGTCATCGCCACCGGGGTGTGGGTTTTGACGGCGAACATTTGCAGTTCTTCCATCGCACCCGACATCAACACGCCGTGCCCCGCCAAAATCACCGGGCGCTCGGCCTGCGCGACTAACTCGACGGCCTTGTCCAAATCGGCGAGGGGCGCGTGCACCGGCGGGTGATAGCCGGGCAGCGAAATCGTTTCGGGGTAAACAAACTCGGTCTTGGCAATCTGGGCATCTTTGCAGAGATCAATCAGCACCGGGCCGGGGCGTCCGCTGCGGGCGATGTGAAAGGCCTCGCGCACCACTTGAGCAATCTCATCGACATGCGTCACCAAATAGTTGTGCTTGGTGATCGGCAGGGTAATGCCGGTCACATCGGTTTCCTGGAAGGCGTCGCCGCCAATCAGATGCGAATGCACCTGCCCGGTGATAAACACCACCGGCACCGAGTCCATCATGGCGGTTGCGATCCCGGTTACCAAGTTGGTCGCACCCGGGCCGGAGGTGGCCAGCGCTACCCCCACTTTGCCCGAGGCCCGCGCGTAACCATCGGCGGCATGCGCCGCGCCCTGCTCGTGACGGGTAAGCACATGATGCACAGGATAATTGAGCATGGCATCATGCACGGGCATAATTGACCCACCAGGATAGCCAAAGGCGACTTCCACGCCTTCCCGCACCATACATTCCCATAAAATTTCAGCACCGGTTTTTTTCATTCTCTGTTTCCTCTAGTTGTAAAGTTATTGGGTAACTGGTTACCTATAAAAGCACCGCACCCTGATCGGCACTGGTTACCATGCGGGCATAGCGTCGCAGCCAGGAACTGGGGTTGTCACTTTCAAAGGGCGGCAAAGCGGCCAGCCGGGCTTCGATTTCTGCCTCGCTGAGTTGCACGTTGAGCGAGCGAGCGGCCAAATCAATTTCGATGATGTCGCCATTTTGCAGGGCCGCAATCGGGCCGCGCGCCGCCGCTTCGGGGCTGACATGCCCAATGCAAGCGCCGCGCGTACCGCCCGAAAAGCGCCCGTCCGTGATCAGGGCGACGCTTTCGCCCAGGCCCATGCCCATAATCGCCGAAGTCGGCGAGAGCATCTCTTGCATGCCGGGGCCACCGCGCGGCCCTTCGTAGCGGATCACCACCACCTCGCCGGGCTGCACTTCGCGGTTCAAAATCCCAGCCATGGCTTCGTCCTGGCTCTCGTAGATGCGCGCCGGACCGCTATGCTGACGCATGGAGGCCGCCACACCACCGGTTTTGACGACCGAACCGCCCGGGGCTAGATTGCCAAATAAAATAGAGAGGCCGCCCGTAGCGGAATGCGGATTTTCGAGGGAGCGGATC
>DOTA01000107.1 GCA_003513015.1 Chloroflexota bacterium | reverse complement strand
CATTGATCTCAAACCAGCCCTGGATGAAGCAAAATTGGATGCCCGTCTGCTGCGCGATTTGGATGCCAATGGCAAGAAGCAATTTCACACCGTTTTGAAAGATTTGCTGCCCCAAAAGCTGATTCCGGTATGCCTGGAGTTGACTGCCATTCCCCCGGAAAAACTCTGCCATCAAATCACCGCCGACGAGCGCAGGCGCTTGCGTACCTGGCTCAAAGATTTTCGCCTGGAGGTTACGGGACACCGCTCATTTCGGCAAGCCATCGTCACCGCGGGCGGCGTTGATCTTGGCGAAGTCGATCCTCGCACCATGGCCTCGCGCCGCGTGGCTGGTTTGTATTTTGCTGGTGAAGTTCTTGATCTGGATGCTGATACGGGGGGGTATAATTTACAGGCCGCTTTCTCAACCGGTTGGCTGGCGGGTCGCTCCGCAGCCGAATACGCTTTGAACGAATAAATTTCTGGAGGAATTTCAATGACGAATCTACACCCTGATTTAGCGCGTGTCATCATCTCTGCTGAAGAGATTGAGGCGCGTGTGGCTGGACTGGCGGTTGAAATTGAAACCGATTATGCCGATGTCGAACGCGTCATCCTGGTGGGGATTCTCAAAGGGGCCTTTATCTTTTTGGCCGATCTGGCGCGCGAGTTGCAAATTCCCCATATCGTTGATTTTATGGCGGTTTCCAGTTACGGGAAAACGGCTACCTCCACCGGGGCTGTGCGTCTGGTCTTGGATTTGCGCGAGCCCATCGAAAACGAGCATGTCATTTTGGTTGAAGATATCGTGGATACCGGTCACACTCTCAATTACTTGTATCACACCTTGCAGATGCGTAATCCTGCCTCGATTCGCACCTGCGCCTTGACCCGCAAAGATCGCGACGCCCTTAATATCCCCGTTGATTATTTGGGCTTTGAAATCCCCGATGTTTGGGTGGTGGGCTACGGTCTGGATTACGCCGATAAGCACCGTACGCTACCCTATGTAGCAGAGCTAAAACCGGAAGCTTACACAAAATAGTTGTTGAACGGCAAACTGCCGACAACAGCCAATAAAAAAGACGGGAGAGTGCCAATCGCATTCTCCCGTCTTCTGTCTCCGGTCTCCCGTCAATTTAGAACATCATCGCATTCAATTCTGTGATGGTTTCTTTAGCCGGACGTAATCGTTCTTCGGTGAGACGGTTAAGCGGTTCATCTACCAGGTTGTACATCTCGAATAGAGATTTCTGCCCGGGGTTGATATAAATCAAACCGGTGATCAACTCACCCATGCGATTAGCCTCTTCAAGCATGCATAGAATGCCGGCGCGATCCGTGGGATCGTAATCGTTTTCGAGTTTGCGAAGCACCACTTGGGATCCGTCGTGCATTTCGACCTCGATGGTTTCGCCTTCTTTGTAATCCACTAGAATATCTTCCGCGGGTGGCACATATGATAGCTCGTGCAGCGCGACTTCATGCTCTTTGCCCCAGGTGTAGGAGTGGTGCGAGGCATCCTGGTTGTTGAAGGTTACACAGGGGCTGATGATATCCAAGATAGCGATGCCTTTGTGGCTCATGGCAGCTTTAATTAGTTCTTTAACTTGCTTGGGGTCACCAGCAAATGAGCGAGCCACAAACGAGCTCTTGGCAACCACTGCTTCCCAAACGATGTCAACCGGCATGTAAGGATTTGCCCCTTGCTTCTTCAGCGATAAGCCTTCTTCGGCTGTGGCCGAGAATTGCCCTTTGGTCAGGCCGTAAACACCGTTATTTTCCACGATATACACCATAGGAACGTTGCGGCGCATGATATGTTTGAACTGACCCATCCCGATACTGGCGGTATCACCATCGCCACTGATGCCCATGCTCAAAAGTGATGTATCGGCGAAGAGTGCCCCGGTTGCCAATGAAGGCATACGTCCGTGCAGGCCGTTGAAACCGAAGGAACGGCCTAAAAAGTATGTGGGGCTTTTGCTGGAGCAGCCAATCCCGGAAAATTTCACCAGATTTTCAGGGACAATATTGAGTTCATAGCAGGCCGCGATGATTTGGCTGGCAATTGAGTTGTGTCCGCAACCCTGGCAAAGCGTCGACTGCGCCCCGCGATAATCAGATTTGGTCAAATTTGCTAAATTTACTTGTACTTGACGAGACATTATTTGCTCTCCTCTGCCAGGATGGCAGCTTTCACCCAGTTGGCAGTCACTTGCAGGCCGTCGTTATGGGTCAGGGAAATCAATCTTGTGCAGCGATCCGGTAATTCGATTGTCAGGATTTGACACAATTGTCCATCCCGGTTCATTTCGACTACGTAAACGCGCTCGTGGCTCTCAACAAATTCGTTTACTTCCTCACTGATTGGCAAAGCCAACAAGCGCAGATAATCGACCGGAACGCCTTCCACTCCGAGGTAATCGCAGGCTTCGGAGATGGCCGGATCAGTAGACCCGAAGGCGATCACCCCGATTTTGGCACCTTCGCGCCTTTGAATAACTGGTTTCGGCAGTATGGGGCGAGCATTTTCGAACTTTTTGTTGAGCCGGTTCATTTGGCTGACCCAAACATCAGGGTCTTCACTATAGTGGGCATATTCGTCGTGCCCGGTACCACGGGCAAAATAGGCGCTGTCGGGATGGCGGTTCCCCGGCAAGGTGCGGTAGGGGATGCCATCACCATCCTTATCCAGATAGCGGCCCCAGGGTTCCGTTAATTTTTCCAGATCGGTTTCCCAGAGGATTTTGCCGCGATCCATAGGGGTATCAGGGTATTGGAAGGGTTTGGCCATCCACTGATTCATGCCCATATCCAGGTCAGAAAGCACAAAAACGGGAGTTTGCAGGCGTTCTGCGATATCAAAAGCTTTCCAGCCAAACTCAAAGCATTCGGTTACGGAGCCAGGGAGTAACACAATGTGTTTGGTGTCACCATGGCCCAAGAAATAACATAGATTAAGGTCGCCCTGCGAAGTGCGTGTAGGCAGCCCAGTACTGGGACCCATGCGTTGCACATCCCAAACCACCACGGGGGTTTCAGAGAAATAAGCCAGGCCAGTAAATTCGGCCATCAAACTGATGCCTGGCCCGGAGGTGGCAGTCATGGCGCGCAGGCCGCCCCAACCAGCCCCGGTTGCCATCCCGATGGCAGCTAACTCATCTTCAGCCTGCACAATGGCGTAGGTTTCTTTGCCGCTTTCATCCTTACGCAAAATGGGGAGGTATTCGATCAGAGATTCTGGCAGGCTGGTGGCGGGTGTGATCGGATACCAAGCCGAAAACTGGACACCGCCATAGATCGCGCCTAAAGCTGCGGCCGTATTGCCATCGGCCATGATATAGTCTTTGGTGGCGTCCATCGCTTCGACGCGGTAGGGATCGGTTTTGGTCAGGTTTTCCACAGCCCACTGATGAGCCGCTTTGATTACATTAAAGTTCAATTCAATCGGCTTGATTTTGCTCTTGAAGTGAAAATCGAGAGCCTGATAGATGGTATCCATATCAATGCCCACAATTTGCGCCAAAATGCCCACGTAAACCATGTTAGCAACATAATCACGTAAATTTGAAGGGGCACCGGATTCGCGGGCCAGGGTTTTTACTGGCATAGCATAAGCCGAAATATCATCGCGGGTGATAGCCAGTTTGATGCTGTCATCATACAGAAAAACACCACCCGGAACACATCCCGCTAAGTCTTGGGCAAAGGAGGCTGGATTCATCGCAATCACGATTTCGTGTTCGGCCCGTCGCGCCAGATAGCCATCTTTGCTGACTCGAATGGTGTACCAGGTGGGTAACCCTTGGATGTTAGAAGGAAACAGGTTTTTCCCTGAGACGGGAATCCCCATTTTAAACAGTGCCCTCAGAATGGTCAGGTTGGAGGTCTGGCTCCCGGATCCGTTGACCGTTCCTACGGTGATTGAAAAATCATTCACGATGGGCAGTTGGGTAGATGATTGATCGGTAGGCATCAATACTCCTTTTTAATTTCCGTTCGGCAAGTTCATTGCTTCCGGGCGATGATAAAGTAAATCTGTGTGTTCTAATAAAGCGCGGTATCCGGCCTCAAAATCACCGGAGCAAATGGCATTTACCATCAACTGATGGTAATTCCAAACATCTTGTAAATAATTGTAATCAGCATATAAATTGAAACCGGCGGCTTCATAAGCTGCCCAATAGGCTTCGATCAACCCGAGCACAAAAGGATTTTCTAGCCGTTTGTAAATCGTAATATGAAGTTGACGATGTTCGCTATGGGGGATGCGGATGGGGGTGCCATTCAGCTTGCTTAGGGCCTGTTCCATCAGGCTTTGGAGTTCTTGGTGATCTTCCGGGGTCAGCAAGCGTACCGCTTGATCCCAAAAGGCCAATTCAATTTGGCGGCGCAGCAAGGCGAAGGGCTGGAATAAGGTCGGTTCTGTGGCGATGGCATACGATAAACTTTGCCAAACTGCCGGAGCGAAATCGTAGGGCAAGCGCCGGATGCCGGTGCGAGGCCGAACATCTACGAATCCCAAAGCTTTGGCGACCTCCAATTGCTCGCGCAAACGGGCCACACTAACACCTAATTCCTGACTCAAGGCGCTAAGGGATGGCAGGCGGTCAGAATCTTCTCCCCCTTCAACGGCTGAAGCAATCAGGAAATCCAGAAACTCAGACTCAAATCTTGAGTTTGCCATAGTTTTTTTTATTGGTTTCGTTCGATAATTCCGATTAATCTTATCATTTGAGCACCGCCCAGATTCTATCATGCCCCCGATTAATGGTCAAGAAATGATGTTTTTGCAATTAAAAAACGGGCACCTGAAAAGTGCCCGTTGCACACAATTGACAAGAATTAAGCGAGCAAATCCAACACCGCAGCCGTCATCAGTGCGGCCCCGCTGGTCAGTGCAGATTCGTCGAAATCAAAACGTGGGTGATGATGTTTGGCATCCAGCCCTTTTTCGGGGTTCGCCGACCCAACAAAGAAATAACAACCCGGAATTTCCTGCATCATGAAAGCCATATCTTCCGATCCCATAGTGCGCTCGTTTGTGTCAATCTCGGCCTGGGGGTAAAGCTGTTGCGCAATTTGTTGCACGCGCTTGCTCAAGGCCAGATCATTGATGACCGCGGGTGTTACGCTCTCCATCTCAACTTCAGCCGAGCAATTTAGAGCCAGTGCCATCTGATTGACAATCTGCTGGAAGCGCTCGATAATCATGCTGCGGATTTGGGGATCAAAGCTGCGGATGGTGCCCTGAAATTCAGCCGTTTGCGGAATTACATTGAAGGTGGTTCCACTATGGAGCGAGGTGACTGAAACAACAGCCGTTTCCATCGGGGACACATTGCGGGCCACGATGCTCTGCAAAGCGCTCACAATTTGAGCCGCGGCAAACAGGGGGTCCACCGTTAAATGGGGGGCCGCACCGTGCCCGCCTTTGCCTGTCAACTTTACGCGGAATGTTTCGGAAGCTGCCATAGACGGCCCCGGTGTTACACCTAACCAGCCAACCGGCTTTTCGTTCCACAAATGCAATGCCAAACAGTAGTCCGGTTGTGGATTTTCCAAAACACCTTCAGCCACCATGCGCTGTGCACCGCCCAAACCCTCTTCCGCAGGTTGGAATACCAGCTTAACTGTGCCGCTCATCTCTCCTTGGCGGGCGTGAAGCATACGGGCTACGGTCAGGCCAATAGCGGTGTGGCCATCATGGCCGCAGGCATGCATCAGGCC
>DOTA01000029.1 GCA_003513015.1 Chloroflexota bacterium | reverse complement strand
CAAACCCTGCACGCCGATCGTTTTGGCAATCTGCTCACCAGCCTGGGCAGTTTCCGGTGGGAGGGAGAAGTTTTACAGTTCCAGCCGTGGCTGGGAGAGGCCGCGCCAATTTCGGCGCGCGCCGCCAGCCCGCACTTGGAACTGCCCGACGGCCAGCACCTGAAATTTGCCCGTACCTTTGGTGAAATCCCAAACGAGGAATGCGCCGTGATTTTGGGGAGTAGCGGCCTACTGGAAATCGTCGCCAATCGACAAAGCGCTGCAAACCTGCTAAACTTGAAGCCAGATGAACCGGTGACCCTGCGGTTCGAACCAAAAGCGTAAACAAGTAAACACGTAGAAATCTATCCAGGTTTGCCTGGATATACTTGTATACATCTTTACCTTTCCACCTCAACAATAGGAGAGCCATATGGATCGATTTATCATCCAGGGGGGCATCCCTTTGCACGGAGAAGTCACACCTTCGGGTAATAAAAATGCAGCGCTACCGCTGTTGGCGGCTTGCGTACTCACCGAAGAGCCGGTAATTTTACACAATGTGCCTCAAATCAAAGATGTGTTGAATATGCGTGCCTTGCTGGAAAGCCTGGGCGTGAAATTCGAGACCATCGGTGAGAATTCCTGGCGCATCGAGGCCGCGGAAATCCGCCCGGCGGACCTTGACCCGGAGCTTTGCCGCAAAATCCGGGCTTCGATCTTGCTGGCCGGGCCGATGATCGCCCGCGCCGGGGAGATGGTGCTGCCCCCGCCCGGAGGCGATGTGATCGGCCGCCGCCGCGTGGATACCCACATTTTGGCCTTCGAGGCCCTGGGTACCGAGGCCGAATACGACCGTGTGGAGCGCGTGTTCCGCTTCAAAGCAGGGCGGCTGACCGGCAACAAGATTTTGTTGGACGAAGCCAGTGTGACCGCCACCGAAAACGCCATCATGGCCGCAGTGACCGCCAAAGGCGAAACGGTGCTGCAAAACGCCGCTTCAGAGCCACACGTGCAGGAGTTGTGCCAGTTTTTGAATTTGCTAGGCGCAAAAATCCGGCACATTGGCTCGAACACGCTGAAGATCGAAGGGGTGAGTAAATTGGGCGGCGGTAAGTTCACCATCGGGCCAGACTATCTGGAAGTGGTCAGCTATATTGGGGCCGCGGTGGTCACGAAAGGCTCCATCCGCATCCGCAAAGCCGGGCCGCAATATCTGGATATGATCCGCCTGGTTTTCGGGCGCTTGGGTGTCATCTGGGAAGTAGATGGCGAGGATCTTCTCGTTCCCGCGGATCAAGAACTGGTGATCCAGCCCGATTTGGGCAACGTGATTCCCCAAATCAAAGTGAACACTTGGCCAGCCTTTCCCACCGATCTGATGAGCATCGCCATTGTAGTGGCCACCCAAGCTCAAGGTTCGGTGCTGTTCCACGATTGGATGTACGAGGGCCGTATGTATTTTACGGATAAGCTGATCGGGATGGGCGCACAGGTGGTCTTGTGTGATCCGCACCGCTGCATTATCCAGGGACCCAGCCAATTGATCGGCGAAAAAGTAGAAAGCCCCGATATCCGCGCCGGATTGGCGCTGGTGTTAGCGGCGCTATCAGCCAAGGGCGAGTCGGTCATCCGCAATGTGGGCCAGATCGACCGCGGGTATGCCAACATCGATGAGAATTTACGCATCTTAGGCGCGCAAGTTATGCGCGAGCGGAATGTGTGAGAAAGTGAGTAGTGGGCAGTAATTTTTCGTGCTCAATCATATAAAAAAGCCGCTCGGACGACGATCCGGGCGGCTTTTAGCTTAACGAGTGAATAACTAATTTTCGTTTACCACGTTCAAGAATTGATCGACCACGCTGCGCAACATAGGTTCGGGTAAGGCACCGACTTGCTGGTGAACGATCTTCCCACCCGATACGAACAACATGGTGGGAATACCTTGCACATTGTATTTCTGCGCCCATTGCGGATTTTCATCTGTGTTGACTTTGGCAACGAGCATTTTTCCGGCGTATTCTTTGGCAAGTTTATCTAAAACGGGGGCTACCATCCGGCAAGGGCCACACCAAGGTGCCCAGAAATCAACGATCACGGGTAACTCAGATTTCAACACGGTTTTATCGAAAGCGGCATCGGTTACGTGGAGGGGTTCGCTAATCATGATTATTTCTCCTGATTTTATTTTACGGTTTTACGCCATCCAGGCGAGTTTATTTGTTTATCACCGATTAGATGTATTTTACTCGAAAAGGTTACAAATCAAGCAATTTCCCCAGGCTTGAGAATCCGATAGCCGGAACGCATTTCTGCGGTTTTCGAGAGCATAGCGCTGGCCGAGCAGTATTTTTCTTCGGAGAGTTCGATGGCTTGCTCCAGCGCTTTGGGATCGAGATCATCAGCCCAAATCAGATATTCGATTTCGATTTCAGTATAAACCGCGGGGTACGCATCGGCGCGTTTGCCGCGCACGCGTACTTCAAATTGATCTAAGGTGATACGTTTTTTGCCCAATATGAGCACAATATCGATCCCGGTGCAGCCGGCCACGCCCTCCAACAACAACTCCATTGGCGAAGTGCCGGGCTGACCGTCGATGGTTCCCATTTGCACGCGCCCACCGCTTTGATTTTTGCCGATAAAACTCATTTCGCCCATCCACTGGGCTGAGACTTCTTTCCAATCCTGGCTCATTCTCTTCTTCATACTCCTACAAGGATATTCTGACCAACGACCGAAAGTATAGCACGACCCCAAATGATTGTCAGGTATAATCGGGCGCATGACTCTTGGGATTGCTGCTCACCAAGTGGGTACCTACAAAGTTTCCACTGCCGTTTACGAAGGCCCGCTCAACCTTTTACTGCAACTGATCGAGCGCGCCGAGTTGGATATCACCCGGCTGGCGCTGGCGCAAGTAACCGATCAGTATTTGGCGCATCTGCGCAGCTTGCAAGAACGCGCCGCCGAAGATGTTTCCGCCTTTTTGGTGATCGCCGCCAAACTGCTGCAAATCAAATCCGAGGCCCTGCTGCCGCGCCCCCCCGCTCGCGAAATCGG
>DOTA01000290.1 GCA_003513015.1 Chloroflexota bacterium | reverse complement strand
CACCGTTGACTTCACCCACGACTTCGAAGCGCCGGCCTGTCCCCTGAAAATCAGAAAGAGCCTGAGCAGCTGCATCCATCGCTAAATTCAACTGGTGTGCGATGGCTAAAGCAGCCAGTGCGTTGAGTACATTGTGCTCGCCAGGAACTTGCAAGGTGATTTGCGCAAGTAAGCTTTCATCTTTTTTTGCATCAAAGGCAAAACCCTTATCTGCCTCTGCTCGTAAATTTGTGGCTTTGTAATTTGCTTGCGGGTTGTATATCCCGTAGGTTAAAGTGTGCAGGTTCTTATTGTGTGCGGTAAGTTGCAGATCCATGGCAGCAGGATCGTCGGCGCAAAGCAAGAGAAAACCTTCAGGGTTCAGGCAGCCAACGAAATCCCGGAAGGCTGCCTGAAAATCCGCTGCCGAAGGGTAGATATCGGGGTGATCGTGTTCCACATTGGTGATCATAGCCATTTGAGGGCGTAATCCCAAAAACATGCGATCATATTCGTCCGCTTCGATTACAAAGGCTGATCCTTGCCCGGCGCGAGCGTTGGTTCTCAGGTTGCTGACCACGCCACCCACGATGAAGGAGGGGTTTTGCCCCAGGGCGCTGAGCAGCCAGGCGATCATGGCGGTGGTGGTGGTTTTGCCATGCGTGCCAGCAACGGCGATACCCAGGCGGCCTGCCATGAGTTGCCCGAGAAAATCGGCTCGTTTGAGCACGGGGATGCCTTTTTGACGAGCAGCTTGCACTTCAACGTTGCTATCAGGGATGGCAGAGGAGCGCACCACCAAGTCGGCTCCGGTGATGTTTTCAGCGGCATGGCCGCTAAAAACCCGCGCGCCGGCCGCCTGCACAGCCCGTCCGAGCGGAGACTCTTGCATATCGGAGCCGCTGACGATGTAGCCGCTTTCCAAGAGTACCCGGGCGATGGCCGAAAGGCCGGTGCCACCAATGCCGATGAGGTGAATGTGTTCCATCTGTTCCTAGATAAAAACTGCAATGATGAAGAAGAAAACTAATATTACGGCGATCAAAATATGCGGGATTTGAATCAGCCAGTTGGGGGGGAGTTTGGCAACCATGTCGATGGCTTCTTGCGTCAGGGGGGCAACCACGAAATCAAAGGGATAGCCAGCCTCAGCCAAAAAGGCCCACAAGGTTCCGATGATGAGATAGCCATTGAAGCCGCCCAGGATGAACCCTAAAGCAGAATCGCGGAAATTGTCGCGTTTGAAGCGCGGCCCAGAGATACGGGGTATGCTGGGGGTTTCGTAACCGAAGAAAACCAAAACAAACAGAATGATGGAGCGAAACCAAAATTGTTGAATGGACATTACATCTGAGTTTGGTACTTTGGCGCTTTCAAAAAATGTGGAAATAATCGGGATGTAAGTCTCCATAACAAAAATAATAAAAAATGCCAAAATCACACTGGCTGTCACCAGAATTTCTCTGGCCCAGCCGCGCACAAAGCCTAAAAAGGCGAAGAAAACCACAAAAATCCAAAAAACAGTTGTAATCGCGATCATGGTTTACCTCACACTCCTGATTGGGCAGCCAGTTCGGTTATTTGGTGGGCGATGTGTGCCGCAGCATCGTCGCAAGCCAGGGATTGCATGGTCTGACTCATGTGAGCGCGTCGCTGCGGGTCGCGGATCAGATCTAATACCAGGGGCGCAAGCTGAACGTCCAGGGTTTCATCGGCCAGCGTGATGGCGGCTTCTTGAAGGGTGAGATAATCTGCGTTGACTTTTTGATAGCGCCAGGCATGCGGGTACGGCACTAAAATGGCAGGTAATCCCCAATGGGGATACTCACCCAGGGAGGAAGCTCCGGCCCGTGAAACTACCAGATCGGCGATGCGCAGGGCCGCGCCCATTTCAGTGTGCAAGTAGGGATAAGCCCGGTAGCGCGCCGCTAAATGATCGGGTAGCGCGGGCTTGGCATCTTTGAACTGCTCCCAGGTGCGCGCCCCGGTGATGTGAACGATCTGCATTTCGGCCAGCAATTCGGGCAGGCTGGATACCAAAGCCTGATTGAGCGAGCGTGCGCCCAAACTGCCGCCCGTGACTAGCAGGGTAGGCAAGTCAGCTGAAAAATCGAATACTTGGTAGGCTGCGGATTTCTCCCATTGTGTGAGATCGCCGCGAACCGGATATCCGCTGACAATTACGCGCTCCTGATGTGAGAAGTAAGTTCGCGAGGTTTCCGCCACAACGGTAATCCGATCTGCGAAACGTGCCAACCATTTGAGAGCCAGCCCGGGTTCGATATCCGGCACGAAGATCAACGTGGGGGTTTTTCGCCCAGCCAAAGCCACCGGCCCGGCCACATAACCGCCCGTGAAAAAGAGCGCATCCGGCTGGAATTGGCGCAATAGCTCGCGGGCCGCGAAAAATCCGCGCACCAGGCGAGCTAAATTCCCGGGCAGGGCTTTCAGGCCCACACCATGCACACCCGCCGCGGGGATGGTTGTGAAGTTGATGCCGGCCCGAGTTACCAAATCTGCTTCCATGCCGCCTTCAGCGCCAACCCACAACACTTCCACCGCCTGCTCAGTTACGAGCCGATCGATCACGGCGAGCGCGGGATACACGCCCCCGCCGGTCCCACCGGCGCAGACCAACAATTTCACCAAAACTTCTCCGTTCTGTTTGCTCGCGTTGTTCAGCCGATAAACGCGAGATATTCAACAAAATTCCGATGGCCATCAAGGAAACCACCATATTCGAACCGCCCGCGCTGACAAAAGGCAGGGCGTTCCCGGCGAAGGGCAGCAAGCCCAAAATACCGCCCATATTGAAGAAGGCCTCCATCACCAGCCAGAAGCTCAGTCCGGCGGCCAACAAACGCCCTAAATCATCGGGGGCGTTGCGGGCGATCACCAGGCCGCGCCAGCCGATCACAGCGTACAGAATCACCATCAGGGCGGCACCCCAAACACCTAATTCCTCACCAATTACGGCATAAATACTGTCGCTGTGGGGCAAGGGCAGGTCGTTCAGTTTGACGGTGCCGTTATTGATGCCCGTGCCCAACCAACCGCCGTTGACAAAGGCTCCCACGGCGCGCTTAACGTGATAAGAAGCTTCCAGCGGATCTTTCAGGCCGGGCAGGTAGGTGCCCATGCGGACGTTGCCGGTAGGGTTGAACCAAACCACAATCCAGCCAGCCAGCACGGCGATCACAAACAAAATCGTGATCTGTTTGATGTCACCACCCGCCAAAAAGAAGAGCATCCCACCCAAAATGAAGATCGTCAGGGCGGCGCTCAAATCGGGCTGGCGCAAGATCAGGCCGCCAATCACTCCCAGAATCAGTCCCAAGGGCAACAATCCCAAACTGACATCATGCAAACGCTCTTGTTTGGCAAACAACCAGACTGCCAGATAAATAATGGTCACCAGTTTGGCCAGTTCCGAAGGTTGAATCGAACCTGCACTTACCGTGCGGGCCGCGCCGTGTCGCACTTCGCTGATGATCAAAACCGCGACCAATGCCAAAACGGTGAGACCCATGGCAGGTACGATAAATCGGGCAATCCAATGGTAATTGATGAACACCAACACTCCCATGATGGCTAATCCCAAAGTTAGCCACATCAATTGGCGGGCGAAAATATAGCCCAGGGGTTTTTCAATCTGCCAGGCAAAATCCCAACTGGCCGAAAACAACATCAAAATGCCGATGGCCAATAAAGTAAAAACCGTACCTAATAGAGGTACATCCAGGCGCAGCCGCAGGGGCTGTTGCACCGCCTTGGCGCCAGAAAAAGTCCGCGGCGCTTGGTTGGAGCCTAAGATAATTCGTTGACCCATAATCGATACTGCTCCCCGCGTTCCGCAAAATCGCGAAAGGCGTCAAAACTGGTTCCGCCGGGTGAAAGCAAAACCACATCCCCCGGCTCCACAACTTCAGCAACGGCTTGCACCCGGCGGAAC
>DOTA01000429.1 GCA_003513015.1 Chloroflexota bacterium | reverse complement strand
CTCCTGGCGGCTTGCCTGGACTTATTAGTGCTCAGCGATAACGCCTTGATCCTCTATCCCTTTTCACTGATAAGCGCTGCCGGGGTTTTAATGCTCCTCACCCTGGTTTATACGATGGTATGGCTGATGCTCTTTCGCTTTGAAAATCGCATAACACAAGTTTCCCAACTGCTGTACCCGCTTTTGGCCGGGTTTGCGGTTGCCTTGACTCAAATTCTAGTTTTAGATGCATTCCGTTATTGGTTAACGGGTACCTGGGGCGGTTTTCCCCTGGGGTAAAGGAGAAAATATGGATATTTTTACGGCTTTTGGTTTATCCGTCAGCGCCGGTTTGAATGCTTATATCCCTTTGTTGGTGGTCTCGTTGGTTGCCAAATACACCGACTTCATCACCCTGCGTTCCCCTTGGGATACTCTCACAAGCTGGTGGGTAATCGGCGTTCTCATTGTTCTTTCACTCATCGAGTTTTTCGCCGACAAAGTCCCCGCGGTCAACCACATCAATGACGTGCTCCAAACTTTTGTGCGCCCCGCGGCCGGAGCGATTGTTTTTGCGGCCTCCGCCAGTGTGGCTGAAGTTCACCCCGTTTTGGCGATGGTCGCTGGCATTCTGATCGCGGGTACCGTGCATACCGCCAAATCGGTGGCTGTGCGTCCCGCGGTCACGGCCACCACAGCCGGGGCCGGGAATGTTCCCGTCAGCATCCTGGAAGACATCATCTCCACCGTGCTTTCGATCTTCGCCATCCTCATCCCGGTCTTGATCGCGGCCATCATCATTCTTGTAACGGCTTTCATCATCTGGTGGCTTTGGCGCAGAGCGAACCGCCAGAAGTTGGTACAATAATTGTGGCAGTAAGGCAAAAAAACGAGCAAAATTCCCAAATCTGAGAGGAGAAACGCTATGTCCGATAACTATTTTGATCCCATCACCCCCGAAGCCAGCCCGCCCAAAAACAACACAACCAAAATCATTATCATCGTTGCGGTTGTTGTGGTTTTGTGCATTTGCATCTGCCTGTGTGCAATTGTGCTGGTACCCGCCCTGCTTGGCCCGGTGGTTGGCAACACTTTCTCTGAAATCGAAAATCAACTGCTACTCACCCCCATCCCTTAATCGCGCAAAAAGGAGCAAATTATGGCTGAAGAATTTGGAACCCCCATTGTCCCTGAAGAAGGCAAAAAAAAGAATACTTTGCTGATCGTGGTTGTTGCGGTTATTCTCTTGTGTGTTTGCTGCTGTTTTGCCGCAGCCGCGCTCTACTACGGCACAGAGCCCGCCATGCAATTTCTCGGAATTCCGATCCCCTGGTAAAAAATTCAACTCAAGGCGGTCATCAGGCCGCCTTGAGTTTTTCTAAAAAATCTGCCTGAAGCTCGGCCAGCGCCGCCAGAGCAAGTTTGTGTTCGCTGGGGGAAAGCCTCAAATCTGCAAACTCATCCTCATCCAAAATGATCTGCCGCCCGTCCGGGAATACCAACAAATCCAACGCCAAATCGCGGTACGCCACGATCCCTTCAACCACAATCGCGGGGCTGGCAATATTACAATACCAACCCTTCAAACGGCCATCCACCCGATCGTAAATCTCAAACACGTTGTACCAACGCTCAAAATAATAGGTTTCCACAAACCGATCGCCGCGGCACAGGCACATTCCGTGAAAATCCCGATCCTCGCGATCAAAAAAAGCCTCCAAAACCAAGTGATCCTCGGTTTGTTCNNCGGTTATTTTCATAGGATTAAAAACGCCTCCTCGGGGTCGAATCCCAACCGGATGGTTTCTCCCGTTTTCGGTAAAGGAGTAGCAGACGGGAACTCAAAGGTGAGCAATGCCCCCTGAATTTCAATCTGCACCCGGCAGAGACTCCCGCGAAAGACCTGCCCGCAGATGATCCCGTTGACTTGGTGGGATCCCATCCCTTCCAAACGCATCGCATCGGGCCGCACCATCACAGATACCGACCCATCTTTCCGAGTTTCGAATCCTCCAATCTCAAATTCTCCGATTTTTGTTTGGAGTTTCCCATTGTGAATTTTCCCCGCCAGAATATTCCCCAACCCCAAAAATTGTGCTACAAAAACCGAAGTTGGCCGCCGATAAATCTCTTGCGGCGTACCAATTTGAGCGACTTGCCCTTGATCCATGACCACCACGCGATCCGCCAGCGCAAAGGCTTCTTCCTGATCGTGAGTCACATATAGCGCGGTTTGTTTCATCGCCCGTAAAATTTGCCCCAGTTCAACCAGCAGGCGCTCTCGCAAAGCCCGATCCAACGCGCCTAGGGGTTCATCCAACATCAGCAACCGGGGATGCGGGGCCAGCGCACGGGCCAAAGCTACGCGTTGCTGCTCCCCACCCGAAAGCGTGCTCACATCTCTTTTCGTATAGCCACTAAGCCCAACCATTTCCAGCGTTTCAGCAACCCTGGCCTCCATCTTTCCCTGTGCCCAATGCGCCATTTCTAGCCCAAAAGCTACATTGCTGCCCACGTTTTTATGTGGGAAGAGCATGTAATCCTGAAACATCAAGCCAAAAGCGCGTTTGTGGGGAGGAATCCCCCCCAGGGATGCGCCGTTCCAACCAATCTCGCCTTGGTCAGGAATTTCCAGCCCAGCAATCAAACTTAAGAGCGTAGATTTCCCGCAACCCGATGGCCCCAGCAAGGCCACAATTTCCCCTTGGGCAATCTCAAATGAAACCCCGCGTAGGGCCAGGGTCTCTCCAAAAGATTTGTGAAGGTTGGCAATTGAAAGCCCTCGCATTAGTTGTTCCATTTTATGCTCAAAATTCATGCCCATCTCCCACTCGCAAACGCTCGATGGCTAACATGCCCACCAGGGTTGTCAGCATCAGAATGGTGCTGAGCGCCATGGCCTGACCGTAGTTCAAACCGCCGGGCCGCGACAGGTAGCGATAGATGACCATCGGGATGGTGGGGTATTCGGGGCGCGCCACCAGAGCGGTAGCGCCAAATTCGCCGATGGAGATCGTAAAAGCGAAAGTTGCCGCCACTAGCAAAGCGCGCCCCACGAGGGGTAAATCTATCGCTCGCAAAACCTGCCCCGGGGATGCGCCCAGCACAGCCGCAGCCTGTCGCAGCCGCGGTTGGATGCTGCGCAGGGCTGGAGTCAGGCTGCGCACCACAAAGGGAAACGCCACCAAAGTATGCGCCAGCGGCACCAGCCAGGGGGAGGCGCGTAAATCCAGGGGAGGGGCATCCAGCGTGATGATGAACCCCAACCCCAACGTAACCGCCGAGGTGCCCAGTGGCAGCATCAGGATGGGGTCGAGGGCTTGATTGATCTTCGATTTTTGATGGTGTGAAAGCGCCCAGGCCGCGGGTAAGCCAATCAGCAGGGCCAAAACCACGGTGACATCGGCATACCCCAAAGAGATGGCAACGGCCGTGGAGGGCGGCGCGTAAAACAGGGATTGTTGCTCGTTGAGGGTCAGTGCCCGATAAAAGCCGAGGGTAAAGCCAGGGACCAGCAGGCCCGCGCGGGTCCGTTCTGCGCTGGGTGAGGTGACGGATCGGGCCGCAAGCGCCAGCAGGGGAGCTGTCGTCAAAATCAGCAAAAATCCAATCATCAGCCCGGCAAAGAGGCGGGTGCGCCAGGTTGTCAGCCTTTTTTGTGTGGCAGCTTGAGATTTTTGGCGAAGTGGGTGCGAGAGGCGCGCGGCCAGCCGGGAATATGTCAACGTGAGGGCTAGGGTACAGGCCAATTGCACCAGGGAGAGCACGGCCGCCAGGGGCAAGTTGAACAGGCTGATGGTTTGGTAGTAGATTTCAACTTCTAGGGTGGCATAGCGCGGCCCACCGAGCACCAACACCACCCCGAAGGAAGTGAAATCGAAGATGAAGATCAGCAAAGCCGCGGCCAGGATGGCGGGTGCCAGCAGCGGCAGCGTAACCTGACGGAAGGTTTGCCAGCGATTCGCCCCCAGGGAGCGGGCGGCCTGCTCCAGCCGGGGATCGAGCCGCGCCCAAAAATCGCCGACCAGTCGCAGTACGATCGAAACATTGTAGAAAATATGGGCCACCAGAATCGCCCCCAGGGTGTTGATAAACGCAATCGGCGCTTGCTCAAGGTGAAAGAGACTCATCAGCCCGAGGTTGACCCAGCCTTTGGGGCCGAGCAGGGCGTTGAAACCCGCCGCAACCACCAGGGTGGGCATCACAAAGGCCACTCCCGTTAGCGCGCGCAGCAAACTTTTGCCGCGAAATTGGTAACGTGCTAGCAGGTAAGCGCCGGGCAACCCCACCAGCAGGGTCAGCAGCATGGAGAGCGCGGCCTGCCAGATGGTGAACCACAGCACGTGCTGCACCGCTGCAGATTTCAGCGCCTCGCCGAAGGTTACCAACGCTCCGCCTTCGGCGCGCTCCAGGCTCAGACTCAGGATATTGGCCAAAGGGTAAAAGTAGAAAACAGCCAAAAAGGTGAGCGGGGCGAGCCAGAGCAGGAGCGGTTTGACGAATTTCATGGGGGAAAAAGGGTATTGGGTACTCAGGTGATCCGATCCAAGTTACCCGATCACTTGTTACCTGAGAACCAAATCCGTCCAGGCTTGAATCCAATCTTCCCGATGTTTGGCGATTTCTGCCGGGTCCAGAACAATCGGGTTTTCGGGGAGGCTCAGGTATTGCACGAAGGTTGCGTCAAGCTGAGCATCGGGGTTGACCGGGAAAACATACATCTGCAAGGGGATGTCTTCCTGAAAAGTGGGCGAAAGCATGAAATCGACAAATTTTTCGGCCAAATCATGGTTTTGCGTGCCTTTGAGAATGCCGACAAACTCAATTTGACGGAAGCAGCTTCCATCTGTGGTGATGGCGGCTGTGGGCGGCGCCTCCAGCGGCTCCTCGGCAAAGATCATCTCGAAGGGTGGGCTGGAGCCATACGATACCACCAGGGGATATTGCCCGCCCCAACGGCTAAAATCCGTGTAATAGGCGGTTTCCCAATCATTGACCACTTTGACGTTCTGATCGACCAAACCTTGCCAGAAATCGAGATAGCCAGCCTCGCCAAAATGGCCGATGGTGGCGAAGAGAAATGCCAGCCCCGGAGAGGATGTAGCCGGATTTTCGACCACCAGCAAGCCCCGGTATGCGGGTTTGAGCAGGTCTTCCAGGTTGGCGGGGGGCGTTAGATTTTTCTCGCTAAAGTAGCTGACATCGTAATTCAGGCAGACATCGCCAAAATCGACAGGCAGCGCCTGATTGAGCGGATCAAGTTTGAATTGGGCGGGGATTTTTTCGAGCAAGGGTGAATTGTAGGGTTCGAAAATGCCCTCATCCAGGGCGCGGGAGAGGAAGGTATTATCGACACCGTAGAAAACATCGGCCAGGGGAGCCTCTTTGGAGAGTGCGGCCTTATTGACGGCGCTGCCGGCATCACCGGAGGCCAGAAATTGAACTTTGACATTGTTGGCTTGCTCAAAGGCGGCGATCACATCATCGGAAACTGCGAAGGAATCATGCACCATCACGGTCAACGTGAGCGGCCCTACAGCCGTGTTCGTGCTGGCAGGTTC
The DNA here is from genome assembly GCA_003513015.1 of Chloroflexota bacterium. Taxonomy (GTDB): domain Bacteria; phylum Chloroflexota; class Anaerolineae; order Anaerolineales; family UBA11858; genus UBA11858. The sequence continues at coordinate 7,661 of DOTA01000429.1, read as the reverse complement.
GGCGGTTGAGCAAGCGGTTAGGAATAAAAAGAAAAGCAGCCTGATGATAAAAAATTTGGTTTTCATTGAACCTCCAAATTGAGTATATTTTTACGTTTAAAGCCATTGAATTTACAAATTACCCGTTTACCTGTTTAGCGATCAACATCACCAAAAGCAGGCCATTTTCCAAGCTAATTTTGGCGATTTCGCGGTTTAGTACATTGCTGACTCCACGCGGTGTGCCGAATGACAGCACAGCATTCTCCAGCGGCCAGCGCAACCCCGTATAAGTCAAGCCGCAGACATCTGCGCTCAGGGGAATCGCCGAAACCGTATTACCGGGCTGGCCGTTGATTTCTAGAGTTTCGCCGCCGCGTAAAATATAAGCCTCAGTATCGCCTGAAATCACGCAAAACCGGATGCCTGCAAAGCGCGGAGCGGCTAGCAGTAGTAGGTTAGCAAAGCTCATATCCCAGCGCCCGCCCAGCAACCCGTAAAGCGTGATGGCTTGCGCACCTTGCTTAACGGCATAATCCAGGGCTAATTCCAGATCGGTTTCATCTTTGTCGGCGGGGTAATGGATGAACTCCGTACCGCTGGCCTGCAAAATTGCGGCATCGGCCTCACTCAGCGAATCAAAATCGCCGATGACTACCTGTGGGATGAATCCCAGCCTTAGGCAATGCCGCGCACCCCCATCGGCGGCAATGATCATCCCTTCAAGGGGCTGGGAAATCTCTGAGAGGGAAATCTCCCCATTGGCAAAAATGCTGATCTGATTCATAAATGATCCAAAATCCGTAACTGCTCAGACCACAAGCATCCTTCGACAGGCTCAGGATGCTGAGTAGTTGCCAAAATCCGAAAAAAAACTCCTCCGGGAGGGGAGGAGTGAGGTGGCGCTGGGTGGTGCGATTCCTCCGCCGGCATTACCCGGATCAGGTNNTCTCAGCCCGGCAACACCGAGCTCCCCGTGCTTTTGGTTAGTATAACGAGGCCTGCCGCCTGCGTCAAGCCAGGATTTGCCGGGCGGCCGCCACATCGCGATGGATTTGGGCGATTAACTCATTGACTGAATTAAAGCGTTGTTCGCCTCTCAGGCGGGCGATAAATTCCAGTTTGATGGAGGCACCGTAAAGGTTGTCCTGAAAATCCAGGAGGTGCGTTTCTACCCGGGGGGGCACGGGATTGGCTTCAAAGGTGGGGCGCACGCCAATGTTTGTGACTGCATCATAGCGGATTCCGTTAATCCCCACCCGACAGGCGTAAACCCCCGCGGCCGGGATGGCGCGCATTTCCCAAAGTTCCAGGTTAGCAGTGGGAAACCCAATGGAGCGTCCGCGCTGATCCCCGAGAACCACCGTTCCATTAATGGAGAAGTTGCGCCCCAAAAAACGAGCGGCCTCTTCCACTTGCCCGGCGCCTAACAAGAAGCGGATGCGGCTGGAAGATACGATCTGACCATCCAAGGAAAAAGGTGGGATTTGTTCAACGCTGTACCCCAGGCTTTCCCCGATTTCGCTGAGGGTCTGAGCATTGCCCGCCCGATCGCGGCCCAGGGCGAAATCGTGCCCGATTTTCAGGTGGCGCATTCCCAGGTGTTGGTGCAACCGGGTCATAAATTCTTGCGCAGAGGTGGCGGCGACCTGGCGATCAAAGGGATGGGTGATAACTACATCCACCCCGGCTTGGACAAGAAGTTCGGCTTTTTCATCGGGCGTTGTCAGATAAAAGGGAAAATCTCGGCTGCGCAACACCTCGGCGGGGTGTGGGTAGAAGGTTAAAACCACCGCTGAGGCACTCTGTTGGTGGGCCTCAGCGGTTAGGTTGCGGATGATTTCCTGGTGCCCCAAATGAAGTCCATCGAAAGAGCCGATGGTTAGCCAGACTCCTTGCAGGTGAACTTGATCGAGGGAACGATAATGCTGCATATTTCGATGTGAAGCGTGAACTTTATGATTGGAAGAAGACTTTCTTAGGCTGCCATTCGTTATCTTCTTCTATGTATTGCATTACGGCTACCAGATCGCCTTGTTCGGTGATAGCCCGCACCAGGCCTTGGGTGCCTTCTTCGGCGTAGGGGTGCTTGGCGGGGTCAATCATTTCTTTGGCATCGGGGCCAGCGGGCATGCGGTGCCCATGCCGCACGGTTTCGACATCATCACCCACCAGGGTGATATAAGGCCAGTCGGCTAAGGCTTCAGCAGCCGGAATCAGATAACGGGACCATTCGCCGGTAATAAAGGCATCCTGAATTTGGCGCAGCGGCACGGCATCTCGCAGGGTGAAGCGCCCGCTTTTGGTGCGTCGCAGGCCGATCAGGTAAGCACCGGTCCCCAGGTCATTGCCGAGGTCGTGGGCCAGCGAACGAACATAGGTGCCGGAGGAGCAATACACATCCAAAACCGCTTCAGGCGGTGCCCATTCTAAGATTTCAAGGCTGTAGACGTTGATTTTCCGGGGTTCAAGTTGAACTTCCTCGCCTTCACGCGTACGGTCGTAGGCCGGGCGTCCTTTTACCTTAACGGCTGAGTAGGGCGGGGGCGTTTGCATGATCTCGCCAGTGTAGTTTTCCAACAAGGCCTCGAACTGTTCTTCGGTGACTTTGCTGGCATCCACATAGCGCGTCACGCTGCCTTCGGCATCATAGGTATCGGTGGAGGTGCCCAGGCGCAAGGTGGCCTGATAACGCTTGTCGGAGGCCGAAACGTATTCACTCAAGCGCACGGCGGGGCCAACTAATACCACCAGCACACCCGATGCACGCGGATCAAGTGTGCCTGTATGTCCGGCTCGGCGGATATTAGTTCCGCGTCGAATAATTTGAACAACATCGTGTGATGTCAGCCCGACAGGCTTATCGATCACGAGTACCCCAGAAACGACGTTTTGTATATGTTTGTTATCCATAAGTTGTTCCCCAGTGTAAATAGGTTTGGGTTATTCCTTTCTTAGGTTGGACAATTTGTTAATAGATTTCTTTGAGCATTTGGCTTTACTCGCTGAGCAACGGGCGAGTGGCCTCTAGAACCTGGGGAATTATCTGATCCAGCGTTCCTTGGATTTCCGCGCCCGCGGCTGGTTTGTGTCCGCCTCCCCCAAAGTGGAGTGCGATTTTTGAAACATCGAACCCCGGACGGGCGCGCCAACTAACTTTGACTGAACCATTGTTTTGTTCGATGAAGATCACAAAAACATCGGCATCATCAACGGTTTGTAAAATGTTAATCAGGTCAGCATCATCACGCCCGGGATAGTTTACGGATTGCCGATCTTCCAGTGTCAGGCAAGTCCAGAGGAGACGATCTTCCAATTGGATGGAGGATAATCCCGTTCCCCAATAACGGGCAGCCTCATAGGTCCGGGTGTGCAGCGCTTTGGTATATAAAATTGGTAAGTTGGCGCCGGCTTCAAAAAGATCGGCGGCAATTCGTAAGGTTGCAGGGGTCATGCTGGCAACGCGAAAGCCTAATGAATCGGTGATCAACCCGGTGAGCAGCGCTTCGGCCACTTCTGGGGTGAGGGGGAGATTCCAGGTTGGTAACAATTGCGCCAAAATTTCTGAGGTTGCGGTGGCAGTTGCATTAACCAGGTTGATAGCTGCGAAGTTCAAATTCGTATTGTGATGATCGATATTGATATCTGGTTGAAGATTTTCGGGTAAAACTTTTCCGACGCGAACTTGATCTGAGCAATCCACAACGATGGTGCAGGCATCTAAACCGACAGGGCGATTGATAATCTGATCGCTGCCGTGTAGATGCCGGAAGGATTTGGGCACGCCATCTTCCAGAACCATCTGGATTTCTTTGCCGCTGGCTTGTAATGCTAACCCTAATCCTAACACAGAACCGATGGCATCGCCATCCGGACGGATGTGGGATGTTACCAGGATTTTGCGAGCGCTGGCAATCCGTTGCTGGGCTTGCTTCAGGGCTGCCTCATTCATCCAGGGGATCCTCATCCTCCTCAGGTTCCAGGTTTGTTTCTTCCTGGTGAAGTGAGGCAATCAAGCGATCGATGCGATCGGCGTGTTCCGGGCTGGGATCCCAATAAAAACGGAGACGCGGGGTATAGCGCAACTGCATGCGCCGCGCTAATTCGCTGCGCAAAAACCCACTGGCATGTTGCAAGCCGGCGATAATTTCATCAGCCGATTCGCTGCCTGCCAGGGATGAAACGTAGATGTTCGCGAAAGCCAGTTCACGGTCGACGCGAACTTTGGTGATTGAAACATCTCCCAGCCGCGGGTCGGACACTTCCATCAGGAGGATCGTGGAGAGTTCTTCAAAAATGCGATCTTCGATCTTTTGGAGGCGGGTATTTGAGACCATCGGGTTACCTGCTTAGATTACGGGGACTTTTTCGGTGATATAGCATTCAATAATATCACCTTCTTCAAAATCATTAAAGTTGCGCACGCCCACGCCACACTCGAAACCCTGGCGGACTTCACGTACATCATCCTGGTGACGTTTGAGCGAGGCGAAATCGCCCTCAAAAATACTCTTTTCTTTGCGGCTGATGCGGATTTTACCGCTGCGGCGTAGTTCGCCTTCAAGCACTCGGCAGCCCGCGACCTGGCCTAAACGCGAAGCCCGGAAAACGGCCAGCACCTGGGCTTTGCCGATCACAACCTGACGTTCTTCGGGTTCTAGCATACCTTTGAGCGCTTTTTCAATATCTTCTGTCATGCGATAGATGATATTGTAAGTGCGCACAGAGACGCCCTCGGATTCGGCTGCGCGATGAGCCGCGTTATCTGGCGATACGTTGAAGCCTAATACAATCGCTTTGGATGTGGCAGCTAACATGATATCGCTCTCGCTGATGTTACCTGTTGCCGCGTGTAAAATGTGGATGCTGATTTCATCGGTGCTCAAATCGTTCAGAGATGATGTGATGGGGTCTAACGATCCCTGGACATCCGCTTTGAGAATCAGGCGAAGTTCTTTATCTTCCCCGGCTTGATAACGGGCAAAAAGTTGTTCGAGAGTGATACCCTTTCTTTGAGATTGAGCAGCCTCGCCAGCCGCAATTTCGCGTTCTTTGACGATGACGCGCGCATCGCGTTCAGAAGCAACCAGTTCGAACAAATCACCGGCCGTGGGAACTTCATTCAACCCCATGACGGAAACCGGCATAGATGGCCCGGCCGATTTGATGGCTTGGCCCAGGTAATTGAACATGGCTCGGATGCGGCCATAAGCTGTTCCGGCGATTACAACATCCCCTGTTTCCAGGGTGCCGTTTTGTACCAGCAAGGTGGCTAAAACGCCGCGGGCGCGATCTCTTTCGGCTTCGATAACGCTGCCAAAAACGGTGCCTTTGGGGTTTGCCAGAATTTCCTGATTGTCAGTCACCAGCAATACTGCTTCCATCAAATCGTCCAGGCCAGTTTTGTCTTTGGCAGAGAGCGGAACAATGATGGTGTCGCCATCCCAATCATCCGGAATCAATCCGGCTTCGGCTAGCTGTTGTTTGGCGCGCTCTTTATCAGCGTTGGAACGATCCATTTTGTTAAGCGCCACGATGATGGGCACGCGCGCAGCTTTGGCATGGGCAATGGCTTCTTTGGTTTGGGGCATGACACCATCATCAGCGGCAACCACCAGAATGACAACATCNNGTGAAAGCCGCGTGCCCGGGTGTATCTAAAAAGGTGATTGTCCGGCCTTCGTGTTGAATTTGGTAGGCCCCAATGTGCTGGGTGATGCCCCCGTACTCACCGCCAGCCACATTGGTTTCGCGGATCGCATCCAATAAGGTGGTTTTGCCGTGATCAACGTGCCCTAAAATGGTGACAACCGGTGGGCGATGGATCAGGTCTTTGGAATTTTCTTTGGCAATCATTCGCCGCCAGAGCGGGATTTCCCCCAAGTCTTCTTCAACCGCGGCATCGTAAGCTTCCATCGAGGCATCGTAACCCAATTCGGCCGCGACAATAGCGGCTGTATCGAAGTCGATCTGCTGGTTGATATTGGCCATGACCCCGTTTGCCATCAGGTTTTTGATGACATCGATGGGGCTGGCATTTAGACGTTCAGATAAATCCCGCACAGTGATGCTTGGCGGGAGAATAATAGTTTTCATTTCGTTTCCACTTGCGCTCATTTGTACCTCCGTATATCCGAGTGAGTGTATTCGCACCTTGAATCAGCGGGTCTGGCAAGCTGAGGGAGATTGTTGATCTCAGCGCAAGCCACTCACTGGCCGGTACGAGCGTTTTTTGGGAATCTCGAAATCGGGAGTTTACATTTCTATTGTACTCTCGGTCTCTTCGGTAAGAGATTCGATAAACGCTGTTAAGCGATCATGATCTTCGGCTGAGATTTCAGTTTTGAGTGCCCGGGCAAGTGGGCCTTTCAAACCTGCTTCCCAGCAAGAACGCAGGTCGTGCAAGTATGCACCTCTTCCTGCGAATTTGCCTGTTAGATCAATTTGCACGCCTTCTGTTGTACGTACCAACCGCGTCATGGAACGCTTCGGTTGCACGGTACGGCAACCGACACAGGTGCGTTGGGGGATATGTTTTCTTTTTTTGCGAGTTTGTTTCGCCACCGGTAAATTCCTTACGCAAAAATCAAATTTCGCGCGTCAGAACCATAAAAGGTGTTTCTATTTTCTCATTACAAATCCCATTCATCATCGTCACTCCACTCTTCACCTGCGCGTTTGTGGCGCTTACGATAGAGGGTGACATCTTGTTCGGGATCGTATTCGACATCTACGTATTTATTTTGTTGGGCTTTCTTTTTCTTCTTAGATGAGCCGCTCTTTCTGGGTGTAATCTTACCGTCACCATCTTCTTCATCTTCTTCTTCGGCAAGCGTATCGACATCCAGCATTTCCGGGCGGATGATGAAGATTTCTTCCAGGGATTCGGGTAGTTCTTCTTCCTCGGCCTCAGCACCAACAACCTCAGTTACTGCTGGTAATTCGACAGCCTCTTGGGCCTCGGTTACCTCAACCTCTGGGGCAGCTTCGAGCAATTCCGGTTCGCTGACGGCTTCAGCTTCTACTTCACCGACTTCAACGGCCTCTTCAATTTCTTCAACTTCTGCTGTTACAGCAAGTGTCTCAGCCGCAACTTTGGCAGGTGCTTCTTCTTTCACTTCTTTCGGCATAATACGGGTCAAAGCATCAATGGCCGCTTCAATCTCTTCCATCGCTTTGGGGCCAATTCCATTGATTTCCCGGATTTGGCTGGCATCCATATTCATTTGCAAGATCAAATCGCCAACATTGCCGTACTCTTCTTCCACCAATTTTTGTTGGATGCTCTCCGAAAGCCCCAGGGTTACTAACGGCAAATCATAGGTTGCACTCGGAACGGAATCCTGGGCACGCTTGAGCCGTGCCGCCCACTCGCGCTTGATCGCTTTGCGCTTCTCGATCACACTGCGTTCGACGCGATCCACAAAACTGCCCATCAAATGATATTCTTCCGGTGTAATCGGGCGGCCTTCGTTTTTCTTCGCCAAAATTGCATCAATGGTTGGCACCAAATCTGCTTCCTGGATTGCTAGCGTGCGGTATTCAGGATTATTGTGCAACTTGAAGAGCACATCGGAAGTGGCCTCTGGCAGGCTCTTAATATCGATGCGCCAACTGGTTAATTTGGCTGCCAAGCGGGCATTTTGCCCATCGCGCCCAATCGCCAAACTCAATTGATCTTC
>DOTA01000299.1 GCA_003513015.1 Chloroflexota bacterium | reverse complement strand
GGGGATGATGGTAGGCGGATGGTGAAAGTTGTTCCCTGGTTTTCGACACTTTCCACGCTGATTTTGCCCCCATGGCCTTCGATAATGCGCTTGACAATGGTAAGCCCCAGCCCGGTACCCTGGGCTTGTTGATCGGCTCCGGGGACGCGATAAAACTTGGTGAAAAGGCGGGGCAAGTGTTCCGCAGGGATGCCGATTCCATTATCTTTAACGGTAACAATTACATCATTCTGATGGTTTTTGCCAGTCAGCGAGATTTTACCCCCCGGGCGATTGTATTTGATGGCATTGCTGAGCAAATTCAGAATTGCCTGCTTGATTTTGTCACAATCTCCCTGGAAAGTTGAGGGGGTTTCAGGGGGCAGAATCACCTCTAACTGGATGCCTGATCCTTGGGCCTGGGCTTGCATCAAGCTGGAACATTCATTTAACAAGGTCACAAGGTCACATTTTTCAATGTGTAATTGCGCTCGGCCAGATTCTAAACGGGCAATATCCAAAAAAGAAGTTGCTAGGGTAGACAGACGAGTGGTTTCGGTCTGGATGGCTGCGATCATTTGCTCCTTGGCCGATTCGTTCATTTTGGGATTGCTAAGCAGGTGGGCCGCGGTATTGATAGAGGCTAGCGGAGTTCGCAACTCGTGCACGAACTCCGAGATTAAATCTGATTGTTGGAAAAGACGGGTGTTTTCGATGGCGATGGCTGCTTGCGTTCCCAAGATCATCAGCAATTCTTGATCGTCTGTGTCAAACTTGCCCTGGTGTTTGTTGATCGCTTCCAGCGCACCGATAACTTTATCTTTGTTTATCAACGGAACCCCCAAAATCGATTGGGTGGCTAAGTTCGAAACTTTATTAATATGCCCAAAATGGCGGCCATCGGAATTTACGTCACTGATGATTAGGGCTTCACGGTTGGTCACGATCCAGCCAGCTACACTACGATCGACCGGAACCGCCAAACCTCGCAGGGTTGGATCATCCAGATTGGTGGCGGCCTGAAAATGCAATTCGTTATTAACGGAATCGTACAGCAAGATTGAAGATGCTTCTGCCAGTGAAAGATCAGCGGCAGCTTTGACGATGCGATAAAGCAGGGTATCCAGATCCAGCGTGGAAGCCAGATCGCGAGAAATTTCGATCAGACGTTGGTAGCGTTCCAGTAATGAAGGTTTGGGTGTTTCAATCATGCATGACCTCAGCCGCAATTGCCGGGATGATTTCGGCTACATCCCCTGGAAATAAAANNAGTGAAGTACCGGCAATCAGCAATAGATCACAAGTTTCCACCGCTTGTCGGGCTTTCAACCAGATTTTTGCCGGTAGTTGCTCCTCGAAAAGAACCACATCGGGTTTAAGGTAGTTACCACAGAATTCACAGTGAGGAATGATACCTTGCTCGAGATAAGGGCGAGTGTACGGTTCGCCATCGAACTGCTGGTAACAACCCACACAAGTGAGTGTATTCAATGTGCCATGAACCTGCAAAACGTTGTTAGAACCGGCGCGCTGATGTAAACCATCGATATTTTGCGTGATTAATGTTTTGAGGTAATTGTGCTTCTCAAAAAGAGCCAGCGCGTAGTGTGCTGCGTTGGGCTGGGCCGTTAACATGTGGCTGGCTAAGGGGCGCAACCACTCAAAAAAACGTTCCGGAGATTGATTAAAAGAAGATAATGAGGCTACTTCGGTGGGCAAATACCGCGTCCATAAACCGCTGCCGGTAGAACGGAAATCCGGGATTCCGGAAGGGGTCGATGATCCGGCACCGGTTAAAGCCACCATATATTTTGCGTTAAGGATCAACCTGGCAGCCTTTTGAATCGATGCGGACAGCTTCGTTGAATCCATCACCTGACTTTATTCTGACACGGATTTTTGTGTAACCAAGGCTACGAGTTTATCAAATTGCTGTGTTGTAATGCTGCCCGGTTGCAATAACACCATTGGCTGGCTCGAAGCTGCTGCCTGGTAAGCCAATTCTGGTGCGGGCGTAAAAACCATAGCGATCTTTTGCCCTAAATCTTCCTGCACCTGTGCCCAATTCAGTTGCACACTGGAGCGCACCCGGTTTACCAATACAATTCGTGTGCGGCCTTCTCCGATCCCTAAATCGGCTAAACCATTAACCAACTCTTTGGTTTGACGCACATTATTTGGTGAAGGCTCCATAACCACAATTATTTCATCACACTTGGAAATCACAGCCTGGTTGACCGCTGATAACGATGAACCTAAATCCAATACCACATAGCGGGAGAGAAAAGGCAAGTTGCGTACAATCGCATTAAAATTGTCGACTGCATTTCCTAAGGCTGCATCTTTTGGGTGTGGTGAAGCCAACAAAAATTGCACGCCGGTGCCATGACTAATCAACGCCATCTCAATCGCATGGGAGGTAATCTCTTTTGGTTCACTCTTGAGCAGGCGTGTCAACCCTTCCGGGTTTGAGTAACCCAAATCCAGGCTGATGCCGCCGTAGCCGGGGCGGAATTCAGCTACCAATACACTGGTTTTTGTGCGACGGTGTAGCATAATCCCCAGGTTGGCCGCGATTGAAGAGACCCCCATCCCACCCTTGGATGAAATCACACCAATCGTAAAACCGCGGTCAGAAGGTGGAGCCACTTGAACAACGGTTTTGGCTTTTTTCGCCCGCCCTAAGATAGCCTTTACCTGGGCGAAGAGTTCCCGGGGTTGCGTCGGTTTCGTCAGATAAACATCTGCGCCAGATTCTAACCCGGCAATTTTGTCTTCAACCTGCGTTTTTGCCGTAAACATAATGATGGGGATATCCTCGGTCTCGGGATTCTGGCGCAGCCTCTTCGCTACCTCGTAACCATCTATTTCCGGCATCATCACATCTAACAAAATTAAATCAGGCTTGTCCGCCTTGACTTGTTCGAGCGCAGCAATTCCATTTTCAGCGGTGGCAACCTCATATCCCTGACGTTCCAGCATCAAAGCCACCAACCTCAGGGTATCGGTTTCATCATCTACGATGAGTAATTTGTCGGCCATAACGCGCTCCTCAAAGTGTAAAATTGAGAAAATCAGTTTTCATATACAATTTTAACACACTCTTCCTGGAAAGCTTTACGTTATAATCGCGCCATGTTCACTCGCGTGCAAACCGTGCTGACGCAAAAATTACATATTTTGCCGGATCGGCCCATCTTGATTGGCGTCTCTGGGGGTGCCGATAGTCTCACATTAATGGATATTTTGGGAAAATTGGATTACCCGCTGATTGTGGCCCACTTTAATCATCTTCTGCGCCCCGAAGCGAGTCACGATGCCCGAAATGTGGAGTTGCTCGCCGCCAAAAGGGGCTTGCCCTTCACCCTCGGGGAGGGTTCCGCTAAGGATTATGCCCAGGAGCATCATCTCTCCATTGAGGAGGCCGCGCGGGAATTGCGCTACCGTTTCCTCTTCGAGCAGGCCCAACTATATGGCGCGCAAGCTGTCGCCGTAGCCCACAACGCCGATGATCAGGTTGAAACTGTGCTGATGCATCTGCTGCGCGGTGCGGGTTTGGATGGTCTCACCGGCATGCCTTACCGCGCCTTGCCCAACCCCTGGAGCGATAGCATCCCGCTGGTGCGTCCCCTATTGGGCGTCTGGCGCGCTGAAATCGAAACTTACTGCGCCGAAAACAGCCTCGTGCCCGTGGTGGATGCCACAAACGCCGATACTACCTACTTCCGCAATCGCCTGCGCCACAACCTCATCCCCGAACTGGAAACCTACGTTCCGGGAACGCGCGTGCGCCTGGTTCAGACCGCCGACTTGCTGACGGCTGACCGCCAGGTGTTGGAAGAATTTACTGAACAAAGTTGGCAAGCGGTTCTTGCAGAAATAGATGAAAGTTATATCGTTTTCCGCCTTCCGGCTTTCCGCCTTCCGCCTTTGGGGTTGCAGCGCCGCCTTATCCGCAAAGCCCTCGCTCACCTGCGTCCTGGTGCTAGAGATGCAGATTTTTCCCTCGTCCAGCGTGCCCTCGATTTCGCTACCAATCCCACCACAACCGGGCAAGCGGATCTCGGTTTGGGGCTGCGGATTGCCCTCGAAGGCGAAAATCTACTGATTGCCGATTGGTACGCCGAACTGCCCAATGCTCACTACCCACAACTCAAAGCCGATTGCTCACTCCCCATTCCCGGCACAGTGAATTTGGGTAACGGTTGGGTTTTGAAGGCCGAAATTCCCGCGGATGTGGAGGCTGCCCAAAGGGCGGCCGCGGGGAACCGCGACCCCTTCCGGGCCTGGGTAGACCTGGGGGAGCGGCCACCCCTCTTGAATGTCCGCCCGCGCTACCCTGGGGATCGATTCCAGCCTTTGGGTATGGCGGGCCAATCCCTCAAAATCTCCGATTTCATGATTAATCAGAAAATCTTCCAACGCGCTCGGGCCGCTTGGCCGC
>DOTA01000496.1:176-4318 GCA_003513015.1 Chloroflexota bacterium | reverse complement strand
GCAGGATTCGTGGGCAAAGAATTTGCTCAGGCGGCGGGCCGCCTCTACCATGCAAGTGGTTTCATCCATCACCACAATCGCGCCGGTACCCAGTTCGCTGCCAATTTGTTTGAGATTTTCGAACGTCATTGGCACATCAATCTGATCCGCGACCAGCATGGGCGTAGAAGCCCCGCCAGGAATCACGGCTTTGAGTTGGTTGCCATCCCGAATGCCCCCCGCATGCTCGTAGATAATCTCGCGTAAGGAGACTCCCAGCGGCAATTCGTAATTACCGGGCCGCCGCACATGCCCGCTGACGGAATAGATTTTCGGGCCGGTGCTTTCAGGGGTACCGATGCCGGCGAACCATTCTGGCCCGCGCACGATGATATGCGGGATACAAGCCAGGGTTTCGATATTGTGTACCAGGGTGGGCAAGCCAAATAAACCGGTTTGCGCCGGGTAGGGCGGCTTCAACCGCGGCGTACCGCGCTTGCCCTCCAGCGATTCAAGCATGGCCGTCTCTTCACCGCAGATATACGCCCCCGCCCCACGGTGAACCGACATATCCAGGCTGAACCCCGTCCCCAGGATATTCTCGCCCAAAAAACCGTGTTCGTAGGCGTCAGCAATGGCTTTGATCCAGCGTTTGACGCCCAGGAAAAACTCCCCGCGGATATAAACGTAGGCGCGGCTGGCCCCCACGGCATACGCCGCGATCATCACCCCTTCGATGACTTGATGGGGATCGCGCTCGACGATCTCGCGGTCTTTGAAGGTGCCCGGTTCGCCCTCATCGGTGTTAACGGCCACAACCTTGGGGACGGTTGGGTCTTTGGGCATGAAGCCCCACTTGACCCCCGCGGGGAATCCCGCCCCTCCACGGCCGCGCAGCCCCGAGCGTTTCACCATCTCGATAATTTCATCCGGGGGCAGTGAGAAGGCTTTCCGCACGGCCTCATAGCCGCCCTGGGCCAAATAAGTGCTGATCTTCTCAGAATCGGGGCGGTGGATGTTACGCGTCAATACGGGTTCGAAAGCTGAAGTTGAACGGGGTGTGGTACTCATGCTGCCCCTCCCGTTAATTTTTCCAGCAGGGCGTCAATGCTTGCGGGCGTCATCCGTTCATAAAGCTCATCATTGACACGTAGCGCTGGGGCCGTGCCGCAAGAAGCCAGGCACTGCACAACTTCGAGGCTAAACCGGCCATCTGAGGTGGTTTCACCTGGCTTAATTTTGAGTTTCTTGGCAACCTGATTGATGATTGGGTCAGCCCCCCCAACTAAGTAACAGGATAATCCCTCACAAACCTGGATGTGATACTTTCCTCCTGGCTCCAGTTTAAACATCGTATAGAAACTGGCCGTCGAGCGCACCTGACCGGGGGATAGTCCCACCCGGTCGGCAACCCGCTGGATAGCTTCGGGACTCAACCAACCATACTGCTCTTGAGCAATGTAAAGAGCGGCTAACAAACGGGCGCGCTTTTGTGGATTCGCGACCGCAGGGGGGTATTCTTCATTTGAGGCGATCAACCCGGCCTCCTTTTCCAGACAAGGTCAATCAAAAGAATGTAGTCAGATAACCGTCACTTGGCTTCCTGCGGAAGACCTTCGCAAAGTGACGGTCACCTCTATTTACACGGTTTCAACCTTGACCGCACAGACCTTATATTCCGGTATTTTTGCTACCGGGTCGAGGGCCGCGATCGTTAATTCGTTGGCGGAGGCCTCCGGGAAGTGAAAGTTAGCGTAGACCATACCCGGGGGCACGCGGTCGGTTACCAGGGCTTCGGCTTCAATGGCCCCGCGCCGGGAGGAAACCCGCACGCGGTTGTTACCATTCAAACCCAGCTTAGCAGCATCATCTTCGTTGACTTCGATCAACGCCTGAGGATAGATTTCCAGCAAGCCCTTCGAGCGGCGCGTCATCTGTCCGCCGTGCCAGTGATATAGCACGCGCCCCGTGCTCAGGATCATGGGGTAATCTTCATCGGGTAATTCTGCGGGCGGAACGTACTCAATGGGGTGAAACCTACCAAGCCCGCGGGCAAACTTTCCAACGTGCAAAATCGGGGTACCCGGATGGTTCTCATCTTTCACCGGCCATTGGAGCGTTTCACCCTGAGCCAACCGGGCGTGACTGACTCCCGCATAGCTGGGGGTCAGCGCGGCGATTTCGGCCATAATTTGGGCGGTATCTTCATAATCCCAACCGCTGAAGGGCGCCTCGACAACCTGCCGCTCACCATCGGCGAGCACACGCTTCGCTAACTCGGAAATGATCCACCAATCTGGTTGCGCTTCGCCAGGGGATTCGATGGCTTTGTTGACCCGTTGAATGCGGCGCTCAGTGTTGGTAAAGGTGCCGATTTTCTCGGCAAACGAAGCTCCGGGGAGTAGCACATCGGCATAGGGAGCGGTTTCAGAGGGGAAGATTTCCTGCAAGAGTACGAAATCGCAGGTTTCCAGGCAGTGGCGGATATGATTGGTATCCGGATCACTCATAATGGGGTCTTCACCCAGGATGTAGAAGGCTTTCAGATCACCGGCCGCAGCCGCGGGCATCATCTCGGTGACGGTCATGCCAACCTTATCGTACAAATCTTCCGGTTGGAGTCCCCAGGCGTTCGCAAATTTTTCGCGTATTTCGGGCACGAAAACCTTCTGGTAGCCGGGGTACACATCGGGCAGGCCNNAGCAACATCTGCAAGTTTGCCAGGCTCATCACATTGTGAACCCCGGTGATATGCTGGGTAATGCCCATCGCCCACAGCACACTGGTGGGTTTGTTTTTAGAAATCAGTTCTGCGGCCTGATAGAGTTGCTCAACCGGGATTCCGGTAATTTCAGCGACCTTCTCCGGTGGATATTGATCCACCGCGGCCTTGAACTCTTCAAAGCCCTCGGTGCGCTCGGCGATGTAAGCCTGATCTTCCCAGCCCTTTGCCAGAATAATGTGCATCAACCCGTTAATCAGGGCAATATCGGTGCCGGGTTTTTGCCGCAGGTGCAGCGTGGCAAAATCGGTGAGCGCGATGCGCCGCGGGTCAGCCACAACCAAAACGGCACCGCGCTGCCGCACCGCCTGCCGGATGCGCATCCCGATGATGGGGTGTTGTTCGGTGGTGTTGGAACCAATCACGAAGAAGGCTTGGGCCTGCTCGGTGATATCGGCAATGGAGTTGGTCATTGCGCCAGAACCAAAGGAAGCGGCCAGACCGGCCACAGTGGAACTGTGTCAAAGACGGGCGCAATGGTCGATGCTATTCGTCCCGATAGCTTGTCGGGCGAACTTGTTCATCAGGTAGTTTTCTTCGTTGAGGCACTTGGCAGAGGTGAGCACGCCGATGCTGTTGGGGCCGGATTCATCGCGGTGGTGGCGTAATTTTCGGGCGGTGATGTCGAGCGCGGTATCCCAATCAGTTTCAACCCACTCCCAGGGATCGCCGGCCACTTCAGAGTGGCGATTCGCGGCGGCCGGTTTGGGTTGGCCGCCATCTACAAGGTAACGTCTCACTTTCGGTTTGGTCAGCCGATCCGCGTGGTGGACGTAATCCCAGCCAAACCGGCCTTTGACGCAGGTCCAACCGTGGTTGGAGGGGCCATCCCAGGCCGAGTCAACTTTGATGATCTCATTATCCTTGACTTCCAAAATCAACTGGCAACCCACCCCGCAGTAAGGGCAGGTAGTTTGGATCTTCTCAACCTGCCAGGGGCGGCCCTTGCCCATCGAAATTTTAGGCCAGAGCGCCGCTGTCGGACAAACCTCGACGCACGAGCCGCAAAACTCACAAGGGCTGTCGGCCATGTGGCTGTCGGCACCAAAACCGATGTAGGCACTGAAACCGCGGTAAAACACGCTGATGGCTTCCACGCCGTTGACATCGCGGCAGGCGCGCACGCAGCGGCGGCACAGGATACACTTGTTGCGATCAACCTGAATAAAGGGGTTGGGATCGTTAACCGAGTAGTGATGTTTGGTGCCCTCGAAGCGGTCACCAGTAACGCTGTACTCGTAGGCTAAATCTTGCAACAGACAGTTGCCGGTGGCCTCGCAGGTCATGCAATCCAGTGGGTGATCGGAGATCAGCAACTCCAGGCTGAATTTACGGGAGGCGCGCACCTTGGGGGTATTGGTGTGCACCACCATGCCCTCGG
>DOTA01000496.1:0-138 GCA_003513015.1 Chloroflexota bacterium | reverse complement strand
GCATTGCAGGCATTTGGCCTGATCAATCATATGCGGCTGTTTCTTGCTACCCGTGATCGCCTCGGAGGTGCAAGCCTTGATGCACAGGCCGCAGCCAGGGCACAGTTCGGCTTCGATTTCGTAGGTAAACATGCCCGC
>DOTA01000412.1 GCA_003513015.1 Chloroflexota bacterium | reverse complement strand
TTGAGTTTGAGTTGTTCAACTTTTTCGGACAGCGCGCCCATGCGGATGCGGTTCCAGAACAGGTCAACGAAGATGACCGTAAACGCGAACAGGGCGAAGAAGAAGGCCACTTTCATATCGCCGGTCATGTTGAAACCGCCCTGGGCCAAGTTAGCCGATCCAATGACCACGGGGTGGATCGAGCGGAACAGGCGAATGGCCATAAAAGTGATGGGAGCGCTGATTCCGCCAATTAGGGTGTACACGGCGCCAAAACGGGCGCGGCGATCGGGGTCATCTATCCCCTGGCGCAGCATCAGGTAGGCAGCATAAATCAGCAGCATGATCGTGGCAGTAGTCAGGCGCGGGTCCCAGGTCCACCAGGTATTCCAAATGGGGCGCGCCCAAATCGAACCCAGGATGATGGCGATGAAGAAGAACACCAGGCTGATTTCCACGGCGGCGACTTCTACAATATCCCATTTCAGGTTGTGGGTGCGCAGATAGGCGATCCCGGCGCTACCGGCAGCCATGAAACCGAGCATCCCGACCCAGGCGGTGGCCACATGAAAATAGAAGACTTTTTGCACCTGGCCCATCACAGCCTCCAGGGGTGCGTAGAAAAAGACCATCCAGGCCGCGATCAGAAACAGCACAACGCTGACTATATCCAGGATGGTGAGAGCTTTAGGTTTTGGATCCATAAAAAGTTCCTCCTTGAGTTTACTTTTCAACAAGACTATTCAGCACACTGAGCCTATCGAAGTGCGCGCGATACAGAAAACCGCACCCTTCAACAAGTTCAGGGTGCTTTTCTAAGTAATCATTCTTCAACAATATAATCAAAAAACATAAATGAAATCGCGATGAAGATTACATCATAAACTACCAGTAAATTGATCCAGGTCAGGATTTCGGAGAATTCCGCGCCCTGGAGAAAACCACCGCTGGCCTTAACAGCCGCGATCAACACCGGAACCGCCAGGGGGAACAGCAAAATGGGCAGCAACACGTCCCGGGTGCGGGTTTGCACCGCCATCGCCGAGAGCAGTGTGCCAACGGCCACATAGCCGATTGACCCCAGCAGGATCACCAACAGCAATCCGGGCTGAAACAGGTTAGTGTTGTAAAGCACGCTGTAAACCGGCAGCACAATGACTTCCACTACCAACATGAATATCAGGTTACTGATGGCTTTGCCGAAATAAATCGTGGAACGGTCCACCGGGGCCAGCAGCAGGCCATCGAGGCAGCCGCGGTCTTTTTCGACGGCCATCGAGCGGTTAAGCCCCAGGGTACCCGCAAAAGCAAAGGTAACCCACAGGACACCCGCGGTCACATTGGAACGCGCTTCGGCATCCAATTCCAGGGCGAAATTGAAGATCAGAATCACCAGCAGCGAGAAAACTAACATGCTGCTGAACAGTTCTCGGCTGCGCCACTCGGCGGCTAAATCTTTGCGCACTATGGCAAAGGTGGCCCGTAGGAAGTTGCGCCACTGTAATATCATGGCTTCACCCCCGCCCCATTTTTCGCAATAGTGCTGGCCTGTTCAAGCGCATTTTTGTAGAATGACAAAATCTGATCGGGGTTCATCTGTTCGCGCTTCACGGAGGCTACAATTTTGCCCTTGGAGAGCACATCGAAACGCGAGGCCAAATCGGCGGTACGCGCCAGATCGTGGGAGGTCATCACCACCGTGCGGCCGCGCGCGGCCACTTCACGCAGAACGGTATCCAACATCTCGCAGGCATCCTGATCGAGGCCGGTGTGCGGCTCGTCGAAGAGCATCACTTCAGGATCGTGCAAAACTGCCCGCCCAATGGCCAGCCGCTGCTGCATGCCGCGCGAAAAGGTACGCACCAGATCGCGGCGGCGCGGCGCCAGCCCGACCATTTCGAGCACTTCGCTGATGCGATTTTCCATTTCGGGGATGCCGTACATACGTCCGTAAAAACGCAGATTTTCATCGGCAGTCAGATCGCCGTAGAGCAGGGGCATGTGCGAAACCACACCCAGCCGCCGGCGCACTGCCGCAGCCTGATTGGGCAAATGGAAACCCGCGATTTGCACCTCGCCCATGGCCGGGCGCGAGAGCGAGGCCAGAATCCGCAGGAAGGTGGTTTTGCCCGCCCCATTGGGGCCGAGCAGCGCCACAAACTCCCCGGAATCAACTTGGAAATCCAGGCCGCGCAGCACCACTTTGGGGCCAAAGCGTTTGACGAGTTTCTTGACGGTGATCATGATTTTCGGTGGCAGGTGTTTCAGTATCAGGGTTCAGGGAAAAGCAGTTTCCCATGTTTACCTGTTTACGAGTCTACCTGTTTACCCGCCAGCTCCCATCACTTTCTGCAAACGTTCTTTCAACTCTGCGCGGCGTTTTTCGTAGGCATCCGCGGGAATATCACCAGATTGATAGAGATCATCGAGGGCGATGATGGCATCCATCAAATCTTCGGGGGTGTCCGCTTCTGGGGTGTCTTCTTCATCATCCAACTCATCGTCGTCAGTGCGGTTGCGCCGCCAAAGGTAAAGTCCTGCGCCAATCAGGGCCACGCCAAAGAAGACTAAGCCAATCACCAGGCTGGTGGAGGTATCCAAACCGCCGCCTTCGCCCGTAACCGTCGAAGCTTTGGGCTGACCCGAAATTGCCATCGTGAGCAAATCCCCGGTTTTCAGGCTGCTGCCGTTATAAATGCTGTATGAAATTCCTTCGATATCTTGCATTCCGGCATCAACCAGTTGATCACTCTTGATTTTTACGCCATTTGCAGGGGCCATCACAATGGCTGCGGTGGTATCCATGGCAATCGGCAAATCAAAATCAACTTTATTTTTCTCATATGGCAGGTCAAAGGAGTACATCACCTGATACGAATCCGGGGAGGGATACACAGCCTGAATACCAAAACCATTGGGCAAATCAAAATCCTGAAAATCCATGCCGGTATCGCGCTGCAAGTTGGTGGCTCCTGCGGGTAAGGTAAAGGCAATGGCCGCATCTTGGGGATTCTCGGCTGTCAACACCTGGGAGGAAGCATTCGAGAAGATATAAAGCACATACACCTGAACCTTGCCTTCGGTGGCAAAATCATAGAAAACATGCAATCGGTCGGCTTTCACCACCGAGGAATCTGTGGTTTTCTCGTAGTAGGAGATGACAATATCCAGGGAGACCATATCAGGTTCCACCACAGCGATATCTGAGCCGTAAAGAATGCCTCCATATTCAAAGGTGGCAAAAATATACTGATCGACCGGCATGGGAACATCCGTAACGGAAGCCGTGCCATCCTCCGCCAGGGTGAATGTGTTGGAATACACCTGCGTCATGCCCTCATAACCATAGAGGGTGACTTCCAAGTCGGAGGGCAGTACCGCACCGGAGGCGGATTGCACCTGGAGGTTGACGGTTCCAGTTCCGGGTTGTGCCGGTGTTTCGGGGGGAGTTTCGACCGTGGCATCTTCGGTGGGTGGCGTAACCTCAGGGGTGGCCTCACCCACCGGGGTTTCCGTTAAATCGCCCTCGGGGGCGGTATCCGCTCCGGTTTCAGCAAAAGTCAAAGTTCGCAGATAAGCCGTCAAGGCCCAGCGATCTGCCTCTGCTAAACCGGCGAAAGAGTGCATCTCACCCAAGCCATTGGTGATCGAGTCGAACAAGTCGGCGGCGGAACGCGCCCCCATGAACTCTTGATCGGTGAAGTTAATTGGGGATGCGGTCAGCGCACCCGCTTCAGGGCCATCGCCACGGCCGCGTTCGCCATGACAGATAGCACAATTTTCGTTGAAGAGCGCTTGGCCAAGGGCAATTTCATCGGGGGGCGTGCTGAGGGTGTAAGCGTAGGCGATTACATCCCAGCGTTCAGGCACAGAGAGGCTAGCGAAAGGTGGCATGAAATTTTGCATGTTGCCCTTGGTGACCATCATGTACCAATCATCGGGGGCAGCCAAACGCGCCAGGGCGGGATCGCCCAAGGGCGCAACCGGGTTGGAGAGCATGGCGGCATCGGGGCCATCGCCCAGACCGGCATCACCGTGACAGGGGGCGCATTTTTCGGCGAAGAGCGGCGCACCGCGCGCCGGATCGGGGGGCAACACAGGATAAACCGGGGAAGCCGCGGTAGGCGTGCTTTGCTGTGCGGTGGGAGCCTGATAGCCCGGAGGCGGGGTAATATCTTCAGCCAGTGAGACACAAGCGCTCAGGCCGATCAGCAAGATGAGCAAGGGGAGGAGACGAGTAATGAATTTGGGCATGGTGAACCAGTTGATAGTGGATAGTTTTTAGTTGCTGACCGCGGAATTCTAAGCCAGGGTGTGGCCGCACTTGGGACAAAAGCGGTCACTTTCTTGCACGCAATTGCCGCATTGCGGGCAAAAACCGCAAGGTTTAGGCTGTCCGTTGCTTTTTTGAGCGCGGCGGCGATTAGAAATCAGGGTTTCGAGTTCATCATCAGGGTCCGCAGCAACCGGAGCAGCCACAGCAACTTTCCGGTCGGAAATGGCAGCTTCGAGGCGGTCATCGAGATTGCTTTCCGCACTCTGTCCTTGGTATTCGTCGATGCGCCGCAGAATATCTGCACCGTAGCGCATCAGATTGGCGCGTTGGGCCGGGTATTGCGCTTCAGGGATTTTGCCTAAAGTGTGATCAAACTCCAATTCCTGCAAGGCATTGAGGACGCGGTCACGTTCGGCCAAGAGCGCCGAGTAATCATGCTCTTCAACGGTCACAACCGTAGATTTGCGCTCCAGAAGCGGGCGGGCGATAAAAACTACGACTGGGATAAGTAAAGCGAGGATGAGAAAAATTGAGCCAATATCCATAGGAGTGTCAGGTCTTTTCGTGTCAGGTGTCAGGTATCGAAGCCGGGTTAGGGTGCGAGAGCGGCTTCAACGGCTGATTGGATTTGTCCCAGCGACATGAAGGGGCCTATTTGATCGTGAGCGATCAGGCCATCGGGGCCGATGATATAAGTTTCGGGCACCCCAGTGATGCGGTAAGCCTGGGAGATACGCGTGCCAAGATCATCCCCGTTGGGATAGGTGATCTCGAATTTATCTAGATATTTTTGGGATTCAGTGGGAGTGTCAGTGTAAGCCACGCCCAAGAAAATAACATCGCCGCTGGGTTCGAAATAGCGCCAAGCGGATTCAAGATCGGCGGCTTCTTGCTCGCAGGGTTTGCACCAGGAGGCCCAAAAGTTGAGCACCACGACTTTGCCGCGTAAATCTTGCGAGTCGAACTGATCGCCCTGATAAGTGGTGAGCACGAAATCGGGAGCGGGATCGCCGACACCTACAGGGCCGCGCTGGGCGCGCACCAAACCCAGGCCCACCAATCCTAACAGGGATAGCAACCCCACCCAGGCCACAATCCGTCCCCATTGGGGGCCGCCGGTTTCTGGGGTTTGATTTGGTTCTGGAACTTGTTTCTCTGCTTCCATTGATTAACTCCGGTAAGTGAGTCAGGAAATGCTAGGCGTGAGGCGTTAGCGGATTCTCACGACTCTCCACTCACTTCTGTTTCTTGAGTTCTGCTTCCAAACGAGCCAGGTATTCATCCTGATCTTCAACTTCAGATTCGTTTTCGGGTTCGGGTTCGCCATCCGGTTCGTCGGCAAGATTACGCCAGGTGGTGAAGCCCCGATAGAGGAAAAAGGCTCCCGCGAAGAAAACCAGCGGCGGGATCACATAAACCAGCCAGTTGAGGCCGCGGGCGGGCGGCTCGGCTAAAACCCGATCGCCATATTGGTTGGAAAAGTAGTCTTTGATTTGATCTTCCGTCCAGCCCTCAGCGAGTTTTTCGCGGATCAACTCGCGCCATTGGGCGCAGGCCTGTGTGCCGCAAACATCTAGGGGCGTGCTTTCACACACGGGGCAAAATAACTGTTTGGCGATAGCGTTGACCTGATCGTCAGTGATCCCGCTCGTATCAATACCTTGGGCTGCGGCTGAGGCCAATGGCAACAAGCCAACAATGATTGCCAGCAGAAAAACGTAAAGTAAAATACGTAATTGGGGTTTTTGAATTACCTTCATCTTTATTCCTTACTTTTACCCTTTACGTTTCAGTCTAGTCCGCCGCACTGGAACTGAACCTGCGCTGGCTGGCACGCACCTTTTCGGTTTCAGGATCACTATCGGGCCAGGCAGCCACCAGGGTTCCCACGATGAAGACCCAGGCCCCCAACCACATCCACTTCACCAGGGGATTGTGATAAATCTTGAAGGTAGCACCCTCCGACGAAATCGGCAGCCAATCCACCAGCAAAACGTAAAAATCATCTTCGATGGTGCTGCGCACTCCGGGGATGGTCATGGGTTGCTGCGAATCGTAGTAAAAATCGCGGCGGGGGAAGAGCTGCCCAACGGGTTTGCCGTTTTTGTCGATGCTGACCACAGCACGGGC
>DOTA01000127.1 GCA_003513015.1 Chloroflexota bacterium | reverse complement strand
CCGGTATTTATTTGATCGGGCTAATTTTAGCTTTGTTAGCGCTAATTTTAGGATAAATTACGCAGAACACGATATGACCGATAACTCTAACTTCCTCCAATCCATCATTGATCAACTGACCACCTGGGCGCGCGTCAACTCGCCCTGGGCGCTGCACTTCAACAGTGGCTCGTGTAATGGTTGCGATATCGAAATTTTAGCCACGCTCACGCCGCGCTACGATTTGGAACGTTTCGGAATCAAGCTGCAAGGCAGCCCGCGCCACGCCGATGTACTGCTGGTGACCGGCCCGGTGACGNNTGGGAGCCTGCGAAATCCCGCCATTCCTGTCGAAATTCCCGCTGCTGCGCAGAAAGAGGCCGCCCTATGATGAACACCGAATTGATCTTGCAAACTGCCGAGCAAATTGTGAGTTCGTGGGATTGGCTCACAAAAACCAATCGTCCCGAACCGCACCGGCTGGATGTGCGCTTGACCAAACTCAGCGATCTGGTACCGATGATCGTAGGGCTGCGCGTCAAACGTTTGGGCTACCTGGGAACCATCACCGGGCTGGATCACGGCCCTGAAAATGGCGAGTTGGAAGTGCTCTATCATTTCTTTGCCGGGCAGGCCGTGATTACCCTGCGGGTCAGCCTGCCTTACGAGAACCCGGTGTTGCCCTCACTCTGTGACATCATTCCAGCCGCCGAACCCTACGAGCGTGAGCTAAGCGAGATGTTTGGTATCACCCTCAACGGGCTGCGTAACCCCGAGCATTTGTATTTGCCCGAAGATTGGCCTGCGGGCGTTTATCCCTTGCGCCAGGATTTTGATCCCGCAGTTTTGGAAATCCATAATAAGAAGGAATTGCCAGCATGACCACCGCCACCCCCCTCAAAGAGCGATTTACGGTTCCCATCGGCCCGCAGCACCCGGCGTTGAAAGAGCCCGGCCACTTTGATTTCGAAGTGGAAGGCGAAGTGGTCAAGAGCGCCTCCGTGCGTTTGGGATACGCCCACCGCGGCATCGAGAAAGCCGTCGAGAGCCGTAACTGGGTACAAAACCTGTATTTATTGGAGCGCATCTGTGGAATTTGTTCGCACATCCACGCCACCGCCTACTGCCTGGGTGTGGAAGCGCTGGCGGGTGTCGAAGTGCCGCCGCGGGCGCAGGCCATCCGCACCCTGGTAGCTGAATTGGAACGCATTCACAGCCATCTGCTCTGGCTGGGGGTGTCGGCACACGAAGCGGGCTTTGAATCGCTTTTTATGTATAGCTGGCGCGACCGTGAAACCATCATGGATTTGCTCGAAGGGCTGACCGGTAACCGCGTGAATTACTCGGTCAATGTTTTAGGCGGTATCAAATACGATTTGGATGCCGAACAAAGCGAGGCCATTTTGCAGGGCCTCCAGTTTTTGGAGGCGCGTACACACCATTACTTGGAAGTTGTCACCACGGATGCCCTGTTTTTGCAGCGCACTCGCGGTATTGCCACCCTGACCCGCCAGCAGGCTGAGTTGATGGGTGTGTTGGGGCCAACGGCTCGTGCTTCGAACGTTAAACGTGACGTGCGCGTGGAGTCTCCTTACGCCGGATACCAGCAATTTCCCCTCCAGATGGTGGTAGCCGAAGGCGGTGACCTGGCCGCGCGCTTTGTCGTGCGCCTGAATGAGTTGTTCGAATCGTATCGCCTGATCCGTGAAATTTTGGCAAATCTGCCCGAGGGTGAGTTGACCACCCGGATGCCCCGGCGCATCATCGCAGGCGAAACCATCAGCCGGGTAGAAGCTCCGCGTGGCGAGTTGATCTACTTCATCAAAAGCAACGGCAGTGATATGCCCGCCCGTGTCAAAGTACGCACCCCCACGATTATGAATATGACCTCGGTGGTCAAGCTGGCCGTCGGGCACCAATTGGCAGACATTCCCATGATTGTTTCGGGCATTGACCCCTGTTTTTCGTGCAACGACCGCATGGCTGTGATCAACAACCAGGCCTGGGATTGGGAGCAGTTACGGCAATATGGCATCGAATACTATCAAAGGCAGAATGCTGAATGAAGAGTGCAGCATTCCGCATTCGCCATTCTGCACTCTGAAATTAGATAACTATGAACACGATCGTTGATATTCTCAAAATTCTCATCTTCCCCGGCGGGATGTTCATCCTGTTGGCGGGTATGATGTATGAATGGGCAGATCGCAAACTATTGGCGATGCTGCAAAACCGGATTGGGCCGCGCTGGTTCCAGCAACTGGCCGATGTGCTCAAGCTGCTGGCCAAGGAAGAAGTGCTTCCTAGCGGCGTGAACGCCCGGCTTTTTATCGGGCTGCCGATTGTTGCGCTAGCCGCTGCGCTGACTGCGGCGCTTTATGTGCCCATTATGGGGATCGCGCCAGCTTTCAGTTTCAGCGGCGATCTGATTGTCTCGATTTATTTACTGAGTTTGATGACGCTCTGCCTGGGCCTAGCCGGTTCCAACACCCTGGATCGTTTCTCACTGTTGGGCGCGACCCGCACCTTGACGCAGCTTTTCTCCTACGAAGCACCTTTTATGTTAGCTCTACTCGGCCCGGCCTTTTTGGCAGGGAGTTGGCAGATCAACGAAATCACGGCCTACACCGACGGACGCTGGCTGTTGCTCACCCAGCCCCTGGGATTTATCGTGGCCCTAATCGGCCTGATGGGCAAGCTGGAGTTGCCCCCCTTCGATGCTCCCGAGGCCAAGACCGAAATCGTGGCCGGCGCACTGACCGAATACAGCGGGCGCGGGCTGGCGATCTTCAAGCTGGGCAAAGGCGTGGAGTTGGTGGCTGGCCTGACCCTGGTAGCGGCCTTTTACCTGGGCGGGGTGGGCAATCCGCTGCTGTTCTTGCTCAAAACGCTGGGGCTGCTGGTGATCATTGCGGGCATTCAAGCCCTGCTCACCCGCCTGCGCATCGATCAAACCGTGGGTTTGTGGTGGCGTTATGGCACGCTGCTGGTCTTGGTGCAATGGATGGGTACAATTTTATGGCTGAGGTTTGTGGCATGAGAATCGGGTCGATGTGGAAAGATGTCAGCAAGTCGTTCTTCGAGCGCCCGGTCACTGAGCGTTATCCCTTCGAGCGGCACGCAACGCCGCCACGCCTGCGCGGGCTGCTGCATTGGGATTACACCACCTGTATCGGCTGTGGCCTGTGCCAAAAAGATTGCCCCGCCGAGGCCATTGAAGTTGAAATCGTCGACCGCAAGGCCAAACTATTCAACTTCACCTATCACGCCGACCGCTGCACTTTCTGCGCCCAGTGCGTGCAAAGTTGCAACAAAGGCAGCCTGAGTCTCTTGCACGATGAATGGGAACTAGCTGCGCTTAACAAGACCCCTTTCTGCTTCGCTTGGCACTCACCGGAACCGGAAAATATAAAGGAATAAAGATGGATTGGCAAACGGCATTCAAACAGACCTTGGCAGGTTTACGGACCCCAAATCAACCACCTCGGATTGCAGTTTTGGGGATTGGGCATGAGCTTTGCGGTGATGATGCCGCTGGCATCATGCTGGCCCGGGCCTTGAACATTAAAGCCGGAAATTATGGGTGGCTGCTGGCCCTTGAAACCGGCCCGGCCCCTGAAAATTTCACCGGCAGCCTGCGCCGCTTCAAGCCCGACCTGGTGCTGTTGGTGGATGCCGCCCAGATGAATACCGCTCCCGGTGAAGTTCGCTGGCTCGATTGGGGAAACCTGACCGGGATCAGCGCCTCCACACACACCATGCCATTGAATATTGTGGTGGCTTATTTAACGGTTGAATTGGGCTGCCAGGCCGGTTTTTTGGGCATTCAACCCGTAGGGAATGCCGTTGGCGCGGCGCTTTCGCCCAAAGTGCAGAAAGCAGTAGAATCAACGGTGAAAACTTTGATCGAGGTTTTAACGGTTTCGACCACGGTGGCGGAATCGCTCTAAATAACGAAAGCACTCCCTGGGCTGGCTTGCGAGGGGTTCCCGGGGAAGATAAATATCAAGAAAGGATATAATGAAATGGCGAAAATTTTGGTTATTGATGATGATCCCGATATCGTATTATCCGTTCGGCTGACACTGGAAGCCGCCGGGCATACCGTGGCGGAAGCATTCAACGGCACCAGCGGGATGGAAGCGATCAAAGCCGACCGTCCAGAGTTGATTATTCTAGATGTGATGATGGATACCAACACCGAGGGTTTCCATATGGCGATGAAACTGCGCAACCCCGATCCGTCATCGGCGTATGCCGCGTACCGCGATATCCCGATCCTGATGCTCACGGCGGTCCACAGCACCACACCGTTGCGCTTTGAGCCAGATATTGATTATCTGCCGGTGGAGTTGTTTGTGGATAAGCCCATCGACCCCGATGATTTGCTCAATAAGGTCGAGTGGGTGCTCAGCCGCGAAGCTGTGTAAGGATTTCATCTCATCTCTGTTTCCATCTGGCGAAGGCGGATAAACAACCTTCGCCAGATGAATCAATTTATGTTTGGCACGGCGCTATGCTTCGACGCTCATTATCCAAACTTTTAGGCGGACGCTTACAGGCTTTGTTAATTGCCTGTTTTGGGTTGGTTGTGGCCTTTACGGTGCTCATCGGGGCCTGGGCCACGGCGCGGCTGATCAACGATTATCTAGCCGCGGTTGAAAATGAGCGGGTTTCGCGCGATATGGATTTGGCGAGTGCCTTCTACGATCTTAAATTGCAAGATATTGCTTTCCTGGGGCATCAACTGGCCACCGATCCGGTCGTGGCGCACCGTTTGCCGGATGCGCTTGCCGGGGATGCTGAAGCTTTTGGCCTGATTGATGATGAAGTGCTGCGCTGGATCAATGACCCTACCTGTGAGTGCATGAATTTTGTGTTGGTGCTAGATCAGGATGGGCAAATTGCACTCGGCAGGGTGCGTTCCATGTTCGCGGATGAACCGGTTTTAGTGAAAGCAGGGGATTGGTCTGAACTGCCGCTTGTACAATCGGTTTTACAACACAACCAGGGACAAGATGCAACTGAAGTTGTGCCGCAAGCCCTGTTGGCCCAGATTGGGCTGGCGGATGATGCCTTTGTGGAGATCATCCCCACAGAACGAGCTTCCCTTACCCCTTTCGATGCCCGCGAAGGCACAGCCGGGTTCACTTTATTGGGTGTTTATCCCATCCGGGATGAGGCTGAGCAATCGATTGGCCTGGTGCTGACGGGGTATATGTTCAACAATGATTTTACGCTGGTCGACCGCATCAAGCGCGTAGCAGGGATCGATACCGTGACGGTATTCTTTGGCGATTTACGGATTTCGACCAATGTGCTCACAGAAGATGGCCGGCGCGCGGTGGGTACCCGGGTTTCACAAGAAGTCTATGATGCAGTACTGGTCAACGAAGGTTCTTACCAGGGAAGAGCTTTTGTGGTCAACCAATGGTACATTACGCGCTACGAACCGGTGCGTGATCATTTAGGGCAGGTAGTGGGGATTTTATATGTCGGGTCACGTGTTTCGGCCTTTCAGTCTCTTTTGTCGACTTTCAACCGTCAAGTGGCCCTGATTGCCGCGGTCAGCATTTTAATGGCAGGGATCATTGCCATCCCAATCACGCGTTTTATCACGCGCCCCATTCCCCAACTGGTGCAGGCCAATCGCAGCCTGGCGCAGGGCAATATGACCGTGCGCGTGCCTGATTACGGCAAAGGGGAATTTGGCGTGCTCGGAAACTCGTTCAATGCGATGGTCGAGACGCTTAACCGCACCCAGCAAGAATTGCTGCAAAAAGAGAAACTGGTCTCCATGGGCCAGCTTTCAGCCGGGGTGGCGCATGAGATCAATAATCCACTGGCGAGCATTTTATTGTTCGCAGATTTGATGTACAAAGATTGCGAACCGGATGACCCCCGCCGGGCTGATTTGCGCATGATTATGGATGAAACCATCCGCTGCAAAAACATCGTCGCCGACCTGTTGAACTTTGCCCGCCAACAAAATGTGATGGCCCAAGATACCGATATGCACGCCCTTTTGGATCAAACCATCGAGGGTTTGACCTATTTGCCAGCCTATCAAAATGTCCGCATTGAACGCCGCTATGCTCCAGATGTGACGATCATCCAGGCTGACCCCGCCCAATTGCAGCAGGTTTTCTCAAATTTATTGAACAATGCCGCAGATGCCATCCCCCAAGGAGGCGTTATCACCCTTGAAACCCGCAAAATCAACTGGGAATTTGTCGAAATTCACATCTCCGATACGGGTGAAGGCATCCCCGAAGAAAATATGGGCAAACTCTTCACGCCTTTCTTCACCACCAAAGGCCCCGGTAAAGGCACCGGGCTGGGGCTTTCGATTGTCTATGGCATCATCAAAATGCACCGCGGCCAAATCAGCGTGCAAAGTGAGGTGGGCGCGGGGACAACCTTTATCGTCACGCTGCCACTCAAGCATCCGGATCATAAATTGATGCAGCAAGGTGAGTTGATTGGTTGACACTATGGAAACTAAAGGCAATATTCTGGTCATCGATGACGAATTGGGCATCCGCGAAGGCTGCCGCCGGGCGTTGGAGGGCAGCGGATATCGCGTTGCGACCGCCGCAAACGTAAAAAACGGTTTACAAAGCATCCAATCTCAGAATTTTGATCTGGTTTTGCTGGATGTGATGATGCCCGATGGCCGCGGCATCGATTTGCTCGCGCCTATGGCCGAAAAAGACCCCGATCTGGTGCCCATCATCATCACCGGATATGCCACCGTCGAAATGGCCGTTGAAGCCACCAAAGCCGGGGCCTATGATTTCATCTCCAAGCCCTTCACCTCCGATGTGCTGCTGATGACGGTCGAGCAGGGTTTGGAAAAGCGCCGCCTTTCGCAAGAAGCGCGGCGTTTGCAGCACATCGAGCGGGAAGCCGCCGAAATGGCCCAAGCCCAGACGGAGATGGAACGCCTCGATCAATATAAAACTGCCTTCATGCTCACGTTAGCGCACGAACTGCGCTCCCCCGTAGGCGGCGCCCAAAGCCTGATCCGCACCATGCTGCGTGGACTGGCCGGCGAGGTCAACCCCCAGCAGCAAGATATGCTCAGCCGCGTTGATAAGCGCCTGGATGGCCTGCTGGCGCTCATCAACGATTTGCTTTTGCTGGCCGCCAGCAAAACCTTCGATGCGGAAATTCCGCTCGAAACCCTTTCTGTGCAACGATTGCTGCAACAGTTAATTGAGCAGTTAAATGTCCAAGCGGGTGAAAAAAATATCCAACTGGATTTCCTCCCTGCCGATTTGCCACTAGAAGTGCGCGCCAGCGAGGATGGATTGCGCAAAATATTCGGCAACCTGATCGGCAACGCCCTCAAATACACGCCCCAGGGTGGCCACGTAACCGTAAAGGTGGCAGCCACTCCTGAAGATGTCAGCGTATCCGTGGCAGATACGGGCATTGGCATTCCGCAGGATGCGTTGAAAAACCTGGGGGAGGAGTTCTTTCGGGCGCCAAATGCCCGTCACGCCCGCATTGAGGGAACCGGCCTGGGGTTGAGTATCGTAAAACAATTTGTGGATCACTTTGGGGGCCAGATTGATATCCAATCTGAAGAGGGCAAAGGTTCTACTTTTACAGTCCGTTTGCCGCGTGCTTCCGTTTAAAAAATTTCCAATCCCCACCTAAACGTTGCTGTTTCCAAAATCCGCATAATAGGAACACGGCTCTATTTGGATAAGATAGGTTCTCTTTTATAATTCACACAGAATCAGGGGATCTTTGAGATGAATAATGCGAACGGAGTTTATCCGAAAGGTGAGTGAGAGATGCGTGCTACTAAATTTCACAAACTACTGGTGCTTTTGGCAATTGTTGGAGTGCTGCTGCCCATGCGCGACGAAATCTCGCAAGCACAAGAAACGAATGGGGAATACTTGGTATATCTTCCAGCTGTGGCGCGTAATTATCCACCGGTGAATCTGACTGATATCTGGGTAGGCAATGCGGATGGTTATCAGCGTAGTAATTTTCTCCCGGGTGAAGAACTTCGCTACATCGTAGTGGGGGAGAACAACACGGATGCGCTGTTCGATGTGGATTTGTCTTGGAATCAAATAGGGCCTTGTGGCGAAACTCAAATATTTACAGGTACCCTATCATTGGAACCGGGCCTATGGGTGAATTCGCTCCAGGAGAATGCCCCCGATTGCCTGGGCACATACACAAACACGGTGCTGCTCACGGCAGGAAATCTTGCGTACACCCAAACTACCACCTTTGATGTTGTGAATTTCACCAGCGAGGTTGTTTTTAACGATAAACAGGGCTTCGATAAATGCGGGCTGCCCACCATTGATCAAATGCAAACCTGGTGGGATCACAGCCCCTATTGGGTATTCAACATCTATTTGGGCGGCAGTAGTTTTGCCTGCAATAACCCGCAACTCAACGCTGATTGGGTTTGGCAGGTTTCACAGCAGGGCTGGGAGTTTATTCTCACCTGGGTAGGGCCACAAGCACCCTGTTTTGATACCATTAAACCAAAAATCAACCCGGATAAAAATATCGCTTATCAACAAGGGCTGAGCGAAGCTGATTTAGCCATCGCAGCTGCGGATTTCCTAAGTTTGAAGGGAGATAAGATCATCTATTACGATGTGGAGGGCTATACCACCAGCGATTATGCCTCCTGCCGCGAACCGGTGGATTGGTTTTTGACGGGTTGGACAGAGCGTTTGCAGGAGAAGGGCTTCAAAGCCGGGGCTTATGGCTCGCCCTGCCGTTCT
>DOTA01000350.1 GCA_003513015.1 Chloroflexota bacterium | reverse complement strand
ATTTACGCGCTCTGGCACTTCATCGCCACGCTGACCTGGCCGGACATTTTCAGCCCTGATTTGTGGATCAGTACAATCATGATGTTGGTGCTGGTGACGGTGACGATCCGCTTGCTGGATGGGCATTACCTGGCAGCACAGGTGGTATGGCTGGTAGGGTTGATGGCGGTGATCTTCCAGGCTTATGGGACCTTTAAACAGGTGGAAATTCTCCTTTTGCTGGTGTTCCTGCCTTTGATGGCGATCATGACTGTGGGATCGGTGGGCACTCTTTTAACGGTAACACTCATTATGCTGGCGGTGGTCTTCGCCCCCCGGGTTTTGGGAATCCCATCCATCCCACCCAGCTATCTAATCGGCATCATCCTGGGGAGCGTCTTCACTACACTATTTGGTTGGGGGCTTTCGAACAACCTGTTTACCGCGATCGATGCTTCCAGCTACCATTTTCAGGAGGCGCGCAAACACCTGGAAGAGGCGCGCCATCATCGCGCCGAAGTCAGCCGCATGTTGAAGGAACTGAATCAGTCGAACTACCAGTTGGAACGCCTGAATCAGATGTTGCAGCAAGCCCGCCGCCGCGCCGAAGATGCGCGCTCCGATCGGGATCGATTCATTTTAGCGGTCAGCCATGAATTGCGCAGCCCGTTGAACTTCATTATTGGTTTTAGCGACTTGATGGTCAACTCACCGGAGACGTATGCGCCGCTAGATGAATGGCCGGCAGGGCTATATGATGACACCCAGGAAATTTATCGCAGCAGCCAGCACTTGCTGCAATTAATCAACGATATTCTCGATATGGGGCAAATCGATGCCAAACAGATGTCGCTGTTCCGCGAAAAAACACACCTTTTACAAATTGTGGAAGATGTGCGCCGCATGGTTTGGCGGGCCTTTGAACAGAAAGGCTTGAGGCTGAGCATCGAAGTGGAGCCTGATTTACCGAATGTTTTTGTGGATAGCACCCGCATCCGGCAGGTGCTGCTCAATTTGGTGAATAATGGCCTGCGTTTTACCACTCAGGGCGGTGTGACGATCCGCTTGCAGGGCGGGGAAAACGAGATTTTGGTGAGTGTGGCCGATACCGGCTCCGGGATTGCGCCCGGCGATCTGCCCAAAGTATTTGATGATTTCCGGCAAGTAGGCGTGGATAGCTGGCGCCGCCGCGAGGGCAGCGGGCTGGGACTCTCGATCAGCCGTCGCTTTGTACAACTCCACGGTGGAAAGATGTGGCTGGAGAGTAATGTGGGGGAGGGCACCTGTTTTTATTTCAGCATTCCGGTTCTCGAAGAAGCGCAAGAAGCTGAAACCACGCTGGATGGTGAAGATGCTCCCACCCCCCGGGGATTTTACGAGCGCCGTCTGCGCAGCCAGGAGCAAATTGTGCTGGTGTGTTCGCCAGACCCGGCAGCCGGGGAGGTGGTGCAGCACTGGCTGGATGAATTCAAAATTGAGCAGGTGCTGGAACCAGCCAGGCTGGCCGAGCAAATTCAACAATTACTGCCCCAGGCGGTATTGATCGATAAAATATTGGTGGATTCCCGGCAAATTCTTGTGCAAGATTTCCCCTACGAATTGCCCTTGATTAGCGTAGTCTTTCCGGGAACGGGCGGGCGGCAGGCCTTGCTGCCTTTTGGTGTGCGCGATTATTTGGTCAAACCGGTTTCGCGCCAAAAATTAGTCCAGGCCATTCAACAATTGGAAATTAAAAATCCCCGCATGTTATTGGTGGATGATGACCCGGCGATGGTGCGCTTCGTGCAGCAAACCTTCAAATCGGATGGATTGAACGCGCCGGAGACGGACGAATTCCCCATTGTGACCGCTTATACGGGGCTGGAAGCCTTGCAAACCGTGCAAACCACCCCCCTGGATGTGATTCTGCTCGATTTGGATTTACCTGATATGAGCGGATGGGATGTTTTGGCTCAAATTCAACGCAACAAAGGCGATGAGGCGCTCCCTGTGATTATCGTCTCGGCACATGATTTGCCCCAAACCTTATACGGCAACGGTCAAGAAGTGCTCGAAGTTAAGTTGCGCCGTCCGCTCTCGCAGCAAGAATTGCCTGAATTGTTGAAATCGATTCTAAAAGAAGTGCGCCCGAAGATAGGGTCGGATGGTTGACAGCCGACCGCGAATTACGATCCTTTTACCACTCCAAGTCTTGGATGGCCGCCAACAGACGTTCTTGGGTGATCGGCTTTTTCAAAAATTCAGCCGCCCCTAGGGATTTTGCCAAATCCGCTGATTCCCAGGCCGAGCAAATAATCACGGGAATCTGGTTGAGTTGCTCGTCCAATTGCAGCGCCTGCAAAATTTCCCAGCCATCCACCTGGGGCATCATCACATCCAACAGAATCACATCGGGGTGAACTTGTTGAGCCAGGACGACAGCCTGTTTGGGATCATCCAACCCGACAACCTTATAATTGGAGCGGCTGAGATAACGCTGGTACATGCGCAGGGTGGGCTGCTGATCGTCGATTACCAGAATCGTGGGTTGATTGGCAACCGATAATTTAAAGATCAGCCGCACCGTGCCGGGTTGCGCGCGCTGCGGGTAGATTTCTTGAAATTCCGCGTTCAAACGTGGCCCCCACAAACGCACCGAACTAAGCCAATCTTCTTGTTCTTCATCCCAGGTGGACCAATGTTGATCCACACCAATCGTAAATTCCACCCAGGCCTGTTCAGCTTGGGTTTGGGTGCAGATGTCGATCTGTTGATCGGATTGAATGTGCAAAGCATAATTGAACATGCTGATGAGAATTTGGCGCAAGATAATGCGGTCGGTGAGTACGGGACAGTTATTTAAATCCAGTTTCAGGGCCACACCCTCGGAATCAAGGTGGCGCTGTAAAATGCGGATGACCCCCTGGAGCACTTCCGCTAAATCCAAAAGTTCAGGATGCGTTTCAAAGGCCTGTGACCCCTCTCGGCCCGAGTCCGTGGTTCCATCTTCGGGAGCGGCTAAGCTCTTCTGAAATTTTTGATCCCACAAACGCCCAGCTAAAGCTTGCAAGGCCTTGCTGTGATCCCGCCGCATCTGGCGTTTGCTGATTGCCAGATAATCGGCTAATTCTTGCGAACTCATCCCCTCGGTGTAGCGTTGGTGCAAAATCAGGTAGGGCCGCCATTCGATGGCTTCAATGGAGGGTTCCTTTCCGGCAGGGATAAATTGCTCAATCTCGTCGAGAATCAACTGCTGGATGTAATGCCCGCGGCTGAGTTTGTAATCGGGCGGAATTTCGAGGGCCACGGCCAGGGGATGTGTTTCCAGGGCCGCAAAATCGAAGATATGCGCCATTAAATCTTTGAAAAGGCCGTTAAAAACGGTGCGGTCCATGAATCTTTTTGTAGGTGTGTCCGTCAAGTGTCCGCCGAATGTCCGTGAAGTAGTTGAAGGTTGGCTCTCAAAATTGTATAATTTATTTTAACCGATAGGTGTAAGATTGCCATTTCTGTTTCTTTTGGAAATAGGCGTTTGATTTCTATGAAAAATCACCGATGGGTTCTCATCAATGCAAGAACGTGAATACTGCTTTAAGGAGGTGAATATCAACTGTATTTTGAGATAAAACAAAAACCATCTAATTTTAGCCCCTAACTTTGTGTTCCAAAGTTAAATTTCCCAAAAAATTTCAAGGAGAGAGAAATGTCTAATAAAAAACTTGGTTGGATGTTGCTGGCTGTTTTGATGATCCTGGCTTTGGCGTTGACCGCTTGTGGTAGCAAAGCCACCGAAGCGCCGACCGCCGAACCGATGGCGGCAACTGAAGCCCCCGCAGTGGAACCTACGGCTGAACCCACGGCTCCCGCAGCTCCCGCTGAACCCATCACAATGGAAATCAGCGGTCAGGTAGAAGTCTTCTCATGGTGGACAGGTGGCGGCGAAGCT
>DOTA01000262.1:7595-8005 GCA_003513015.1 Chloroflexota bacterium | reverse complement strand
GCAGACGTGATCCATGCGGAGGGGGGCCGCGTGGTGGCGCAGATCAATCACGGGGGGATGCAGTGCGCCCGCACGGCGGTGGATGGCACTATTGCCCCCTCGAAGATTTCTGCCGATTTTTTGCAGCAGCCCGCCCGGGCATTAAGTACGGCAGAAATCGGCATGCTGATCGAGGCTTACGCACAGGCCGCCCGGCGGGTGCAGGAGGCCGGGTTCGATGGCGTGCAACTCCACGGTGCGCACGGCTACTTAATCAACCAGTTTCTTTCGCCGTTTGTGAATCAACGCGACGATGAATGGGGCGGCGATTTCGAGCGCCGCCTGCGTTTTTTGCGAGAAGTTACGCACGCGGTTAGGGCACAGGTCGGGCCGGATTATCCCATGCTGATTAAATTCGGGATGCAGGATGG
>DOTA01000262.1:212-7492 GCA_003513015.1 Chloroflexota bacterium | reverse complement strand
TAACTCCCTGCCCCAAAAATACTTCACATAGACCCCCACATCTGGGGTATCCCTGTCCTATATTTGAGACTCGCCCAAGCACCAAAACTGTGGATAACTCGCGAAAAACTGTGGAGAACGGGGCTTAACTGGGGAGAATTGAACAAAACATCCCTAATTATCCAATTTTCCCAGACCCCAGATATGGGGGTATCTTTCCAAGCCTAACCAGATACCGTTCGAACTTGTGGGTTGGGGAGAAAACCAAAAAAAATACCGGATTTTCTCCCCAGGTCAGACTGGGAGAAAATCCGGTAGGGTCTTCCCTGTATGCAGGGGGTAACAACCTCCGGCCCCCGTATTTGCAGTCGAAACATTCCCACTAATCGGTTCTCCACTTATCCCCAACCCCTACTAATACGACTAAATAAATAATTATCTACAGGTGATGATAAACTAATTACAAACAAACAACCCTCAAAACGAGAAAGGTTTTCACATGTCTAAAATCTATTATCACAAATCGCTGGCCCCAGATGAGTTAATCGGGCGCATTAATTTCCAAACCGGGAAAATCTATCTGACACGTTTTGGCCCGGATAAAATCGTTGGCCGGGTTAACCTGGAAAATGGCAAAGTCTATCGCACTCAGTTAGGGCTTGATGAATACCTGGGGCAGATTAATCTCAACACCGGGAAAGTCTATGCTCACCACTTAGGCCCCGACGAATATGTTGGCAGAGTAGAACAAGATGGGAAACTCTATCGGCATGTTCCTTTGGGTGTGGATGAATATTTAGGCAAAGTCACCGAAATGCAAACCCTGGCCGAAGGTGGCGCCGCTATATTGTTAGTTCTTTTCCCCCCGAAAGATGATACCGCTGCCTCAGAATAACCTCACTTAAGCAAAAAGCCAATGCCCAAACCAACCGCCTCCCACTTTACCAACCAGCAACTCGCGAAAACTTTTACGTTAATCGCAGATTTGCTTGAAATCAAAGGCGAAGTCGTTTTCAAAACGCTGGCCTACCGTAAAGCCGCCGATTCGTATACCGAGTTAGGTCGCGATGTGGCCGACATCTACGCCGGGGAGGGACTTAAAGGCCTGCAAGAAATCCCTGGTGTGGGCAAAGCCATCGCTGAAAAAACTGCTGAATTGCTTGAAACCGGCGAACTGGGATTTCTCAACAAACTTGGCGAAGAAGTCCCCCTCTCCCTGGCCGATCTGCTCCAAATTCAGGGGCTTGGCCCCAAAAAAGTGGGCTTGTTCTGGAAGGAACTGGGCCTTACCACCCTCCCCGAACTCGAAGAAGCCGCTCGCGCCGGAAAGCTGCGCGACCTCCCCGGCATGGGGGCTAAATCCGAGGAGAAGATCATCAAGGGAATCGAAGCCCTGGCCCGCCGCACCGATCGCACGCCCCTAGGTGTGGCCTGGCCCTTCGCCCAGGAACTGCTCGAATTTCTGCACGCCCTCCCCGAGGTCCGCGCGGCGGAGGCCGCCGGCAGCCTCCGCCGCATGAAAGAAACCGTGGGCGACCTCGATATTCTGGCCGCGGCCACCAACTCCGGGCCGGTCATGGCGGCTTTCACAGGCCGCCCCGATGTTATTGAAATCTTGGGCCAGGGGCCGACCAAATCCAGCGTGGAGTTTCGCAATGGGCTGCGGGCGCAACTGTGGGTGCATCCCCCGGAGCGTTTCGGCACCGCCCTGCAATACGCCACCGGCTCCAAAGATCACAANNGAATTGCGCGAAGACCGTGGCGAGGTTCAGGCTGGAATTTCGGGCGGGTTGCCCCCATTGATAACGCTGTCAGCCCTGAGAGCGGAACTGCACACCCACTCCACCTGGAGCGATGGCAAAGTCAGCATCCGTGAAATGGCCGAAGCCGCCATCGCCCGCGGCCTGAAGGTGCTGGCGATTACCGATCATTCGCGCAGTTTGGGGATTGCCAACGGCCTGAGCATCGAGCGCTTGCACGCCCAACGCGCCGAAATTAACGCCGTGCAGGCCGAACTCGGCGACCGGATCACCNNCCCCAACCGCGAGGCCGCCGATCTAGATATGGAAGCGGTCTTCGCCGCGGCCGCGGAAACCGGCATCGCCCTGGAGATCAACGCCCACCCCCTGCGCCTCGATTTGAACGACATCCACGCTCGCCGCGCCGCCGAATTGGGTGTGCTGCTCAGCATCAACACTGACGCCCACGAGCCTGAACATCTCGATTTGCGCTTCTTTGGCGCTGCCATCGCCCGGCGTGCCTGGGTGCCGCCCGATTTGGTGATTAATACCTGGGAAACTGAGAAATTGTTGGCGTGGTTGCACCGCCGTGCGTAAACAACGCGTTGGTTCTAAATCTTTACACAGCCATCTTGCCAGAAAACTTCTTTCACGAGCGACTGAATCCCTAATAAGTGTGGCAGCAGAACTGCTAGTTTGGCCGGGTCGCCGCTAGTCAGGTATTCCACTTGACCTAGGGTTGATTCCGATGTTTGTAAACCGCTGGAGACCAGCACCCGCCCGACCTGGCGTGCCACTGCCGGGGCTGGATCGATAACTTTGACATGGGGGCCAACAATCTCCTGAATCAACGGGATCACAAAGGGGTAATGTGTGCAGCCCAGCACCACCCGGTCAATGTTTTGCGCCAGCATGGNNTTTTCGATCTGCGCTACCAACCCCGGACAGGTGTCTTGTAGCACGATCACATCGCTGGCAAAACGCTCAACAACCGAAGCATATAGTTCCCCTTGAAAGGTAGCCGGGGTAGCCAGCACGCCCACCACTCCGCTTTGGGTCTGCTCGGCAGCTGGTTTAACGGCCGGTTCCATGCCCACAAACGGAATTTCGGGAAAAGTTTCTCTCAAATGATAAAGTGCTGCGGCTGAAGCAGCGTTGCAGGCCACCACAATCAGCTTGGCTCCGTGATCCAATAAAAAACGCGTAATTGCTTCGGAAAAAGCGCGCACTTGCTCCAAACTGCGCGGCCCGTAGGGAACATGCGCTTGGTCGGCAAAAAAGATCAGATCTTCGTGGGGCAGTTGGATGCGTATTTCTCGCAGCACCGAAAGCCCGCCCACCCCTGAGTCGAAGATGCCAACCGGGGCCGCCGATTTCATAGCGTTCATTTTGCGGCCGCCTCCACAAAAGCCCGGAAGAGCGCCCGCATGGGAGCGTGGCTCGTCAACCATTCGGGATGCCACTGTACTGCCAGCCCAAAAGGATGTTGGGGTAGTTCGATGGCTTCGATCAAATCATCCGGTGCCCAGGCGAGGGGTTGTAGTTCCGGGGCCAAATCGCGGATGCCCTGGTGGTGCAGGCTGTTGACTCCGGGTTCGGTGACGCCCAAAATGGCCGAAAGGCGGCTTTGCGGCGCAATCCGCACCGTGTGGGGCAGATGATCTCGTTTCCAATCCGGGTAGTAATCGTGTTTGAGCGCCTGGGGATGCTGATCGAGGATGTGGGTGTAAAGCGTGCCGCCCAGGGCTACGTTGATCACCTGTAAGCCGCGACAAATCCCTAAAAAGGGCAAACCCTCCGAAACAGCGGAATGGATCAGGTGGATCTCCACACGGTCGCGGTCCGGGTCAACGCCATTCACCTGGGGGACAGGTTCCATCCCAAATATAACGGGAGCCACATCTCCCCCGCCAGAAAACAGGATGCCATCCAGCCGCGCGAGCAGGCCATCCAATTGTCCATCGGGCAATCCCAGCGGAATCAAAATCGGCAGCCCCCCGGCTTGCGAAATTGCCCGAACATAATTTTCCCCCAACGCCAGGATGGGGTTGCCGGCTTCGTTAGTGGTGCGGTAGGTGGTGAGACCAATCAGGGGTGTTTTCATGTTTAATTCCTAAAAAGCAAAAAAGGGCGCAGCTTTGGGCTGCACCCTTATATTTTACGCTGGTTTGGCGCTTAGTTGAATTTTTGCTTGAGGCGGGCACTCTTGCCGGTGCGATCGCGCAGGAAATAGAGCTTGGAGCGGCGCACGTGCGAATGGCGGTGTACCTGCACTCTTTCGATGCGAGGGGAGCGCAGCATGAAGGTCCGCTCAACACCAATCCCATTGCTGGCCACGCGGCGCACGGTGAAATTTCGGTTGATGCCGGCATTCCCCATGCGGATCAAAATACCTTTGAATTCTTGCACGCGTTCGTTACTGCCTTCTTTGATGCGCAGAAATACGCTGATATTGTCACCAATCCGCAGGTCGGTTGGCACATTGGGGTTCAGGGGGGCTTCAATAGCTTTGATAATCTCGTCCATAATATTTTTTACCTTTGCACTTTCAGGTTAATTTCAACATAAAGCCGCCCTAAGCGGCGCGGCACGGGATT
Source organism: Chloroflexota bacterium (assembly GCA_003513015.1). Lineage (GTDB taxonomy): Bacteria > Chloroflexota > Anaerolineae > Anaerolineales > UBA11858 > UBA11858. Next base: position 3,177 of record DOTA01000262.1, on the reverse strand, counting down.
ATACCATGCTGATTTTACTTTGGGAAGCGCGCGAAAAAGGAAATTCGTAAATCGGGGAACTATTCATGCCAAGCACCCTGAACTCGTTGAAGGGCACGGAGTACCGTAATTACATACACTTCGACAAGGCTATTGGCTGGATGCCAAGAAAGGGACAACCAGTTGGAAAGATGCCAAGGTTTTGGCATCAACAATTTCACCAGATTGGATCAAGGCGGGGATTTGGGCAAGCGGGATTTGCTCAACGCTCAAAAATTCATCGATATCTCTTTCCAAGGGAGCCTGAGTCAACCCCGTTGCCAGAAAGATGTGCATGAACTCGGTGGAATAGCCCGGTGCCAGATAGAATGAGCCGATCTTTTGCATTTTTCTGGCACCCATGCCGATTTCTTCTCGGATTTCACGGTGGGCGCAAACCTCCGGGTCTTCTCCCGGCTCCAGGGTACCGGCCGGTAATTCCAGCAGTTCAATCCCCGCGGCGTGCCGGTATTGCCGCACGAACCAGAGATTCCCTTGATCATCGAGGGGAACAATTGTAACTGCCCCTCCATGTTCGACAATGTTCAGGGTAGTTTCAGCCCCATTGGGCAAGCGCACCTGATCTTCGCGCACCCCAAAGGCGCGTCCCTGGTAAACTTTTTGGGATTGGAGCGTTTCAAATTTCATGGTGGTTTTACCCTTCCGTTTTTGGATGAATCCCGCTCATGGCATATTCGGCCAGCGCCGTAATCGTCAGGCTGGGGTTCACCCCAGGGTTGGCGGGCATAATCGAACCGTCTACCACGTACAACCCCGGATAATTGTGAATCTGGCAATCCAGGCCAATCACCCCCTCCGAAGCATCCCGACCAAAGTGACAGCCACCCAAAATATGTGCCGTGGTGGGCATATTGAGCACATTCTCGCCCAAAGACCCCATCGGGATGCCTTTGGTTTTCTTGGCAAAAGCCCAGGTGACCTCGTGGGCGGCCTCGATGCGTGCCGGGACAGTATGCTCCGGGTCGGGTTCAGCTACCAGTCCGCGCCGGAAGAGCGTGAAAATGCTGCGTCCTGAAGTCAGCCGCATGTGGTTATCCACGGTTTGCATCACCAGTAAAATCGTGCCACGCCGCGACCAGCCTGGCAAAAAGTGGGTGCGCAGCGAATCGATTGGGTGGCGGATAAAGGCCAAAGCGGTCATCAGTAGGCGTTTGAAAACACCGCCCTGGATGTAAATTAACGGCGCACTGATCAGGCGCATCAGCGAGGACCCATCGGGGTAGCGCACTGGCTCCACGCGCGTAACTTCGTCCATTTGGACGATGGAGGTGATGGCGATCCCATCCGAATATTTGACTTGATCATCGCGGTGGATCACGCCCATGAGGGCCTCGCTGTTGGTGCGCACCAGTTCCCCTAATTTGGGCGAGATTTTGGGCAACGAACCGCTCACATCCCGCAGTTTGAAGAGCAAGCGCAGGGTGCCCAGCACCCCGGCAGAGAAGATCACGTGGCGGGCCTGCACCGTGCGCGGCTTTTTGTTGAGCCAGTGCGTGCTGTGCTGGTAGGTGACTTGGTAGCTGGCCTCCACCCCACCAGGGAGGGGAACAACATCTACCACTTCGCATTCGGCTAGCATTTCTGCACCATTTTTCTCAGCAAAATAGAGATAATTTTTGGGCAAGGTATTTTTGGCGTTGTAGCGGCAGCCCACCATGCAGCCGCCACAAAAACGGCAGCCACTCCGGGGCGGCCCAGCCCCCTCAAAGAACGGATCAGGCACTTCTTCTCCCTCGGTGCCGAAGAAAATTCCTACATCCGTAGCTCTGAATGTCTCGGCCGTGCCGCGGGAAGCAGCAATCTCCTGCAAAATTTCATCGGCCTTGCCTTGGAAGGGGTTGCGGGCCACGCCTAACATGCGCCGGGCAGTGGCGTAGTGCGGGCGCAAAATTTCTTTCCAGTTAGCGAAATCTTTCCAGGAGGGGTTGTCGAACATCTCATCGGAGGGTACTTCCAACACGTTGGCGTAGCCCAGCGAGCCGCCGCCCACGCCGCGCCCATGCAGAATCATGGCCCCTTTGAGCACGCTGATCTGCAAAATGCCGTAGCTGCGCAGCGCCGGCAGCCACAGGTACTTCCAGAATTTCCAGTTGCTGGTGGCGAAATCGGGGTCGCGGTAGCGCTTGCCCTGCTCGATGACCAGCACCGAGTAGCCTTTCTCGGTCAGGCGCATGGCCGAAACGCTGCCCCCGAAACCGGAACCAATGATCACGTAATCGTAGATTTTTTTGGTCATGGATTTCTCCTTTAGAGACCGCGGACAGTGGACGGTTGACCGCGTCTAAACAATCGGTTGTCAGCGGTCAGTGGTCGGCGGTCCGATCACCCGCATTGGCCATTTGCCGCTATTTTTTGCAAGATATTCCGCTCGATGGGCGGCAAAAGCGGGATCGAGTGCCGATAAGGGTTGGATTTTGCCGTTGAGCAGCACATCGGGATCAATGGAGCGCAATTTGGTGGACACGCGAAATTCGGGGTTTTCCGCATCCCAAAGAAACTGAGTTTCAGCGCTGACCCTTTGCAGGTGATAACGTACCTGAGGATCGTTGCTGGCCTGAAGTTTTTCCCAGGCAAGCCGGTCGGTGCCCCACAGATCTGCTTCGGTGAGCACGCCAATTTCCAGAGCGCGGCGAATAGCCTGCGCGGTCAGCTCGTAGAGGCCGACTTCGCGGAAGTTGGCCCAACTGGCTTGATCNNGCGGAATCCAGATCCATAGTAACGATGCGGCCGGCATGGGAGCGGAGGCTCCCAAGGGTGGCGTTCACTTCGGGGTCAGTTGCCAACCCCAAATCCCGCGCGTCGCGCAAAAAATAATCCAAACGGTCGGCGCATAAATGGGGCAAATCCTGCTCTAATAACGGGAAATCCGCTTCTTCCATAAAATCCAGCCAGTTGTAGCCGAATTTTTGGAGCGTGGCGGGGATAT
>DOTA01000262.1:0-163 GCA_003513015.1 Chloroflexota bacterium | reverse complement strand
GCGCTGCATGGCCTGGGTACCCATCAGATCAAGCAGAACTGGTTCGTTGATTTCGGTGGAGCCGTAGACGGGGTCAGTGTATAGCATGGAGTATGTTTTACCACAATCCGATATGACTGGTAATGAAAAATCCCCCCGGTTGGAGGGGGGATGGAATTTTGCA
>DOTA01000541.1 GCA_003513015.1 Chloroflexota bacterium | reverse complement strand
ATGCTGGGAATGGCACAAATATCACGCAGGAAGCGCACAATGTCATCGTGTGAGTTTTCCACGCGACGCTTGATTTCTTTTATCGATGAAAATGCGGGTGTTGTCATATAACCTTTTAAATTACTCCTTGATTAATAGNNTGAAATTACTGACCGTATAATCCACCACGTTGCCACCAGACACATAGAGTTGCGACGTGAATTTCAGCAAGACATCTTCGCGCTGGATCTCAAGCACCCGGGCCACTTCCGCTGTGGCGCCTGTAGCGCTAATCGCGGCTCGTGAAACCGTCAACGGGGTGCCCCGGGCAATCAAAAAGTCCAGAACCGAACCGTTGAAGTTCTCGGGCAAGTCTTCCGGATCGAGGAAGTCTTCGGGCAGGGTATCTACCAGGTAGGCCACGGGACGTCCCTCCGCACGGACCACACGGCGGATGTTGACCAGCCGGGAAGCCAGCGGCAGCTTGAGACCTTCCGCTAGTTCCTGGTCAGCGTAGACCCGTTCTATATGTAAGTCACTGACGGTGACCGCCAGGTTCATTCGCCGGGCGATGGTTTCCAGACTCTCCAGCACTTCCAGGCCGCTGTCCAGCACCGATACCTGTCCGACAACAAACGTGCCAGCGCCCTGCCGTCGCCGGATCATGCCCTGCGTCTCGAAGGTCCGCATGGCCTCGCGCAGGGTGGCACGTGAGACACCCAACTTTTTTGCCAGTTGCGGCTCAGAAGGCAGGCGTTCCCCCGCCTGAGTGCCCGAAATCAAAATTGCCAGTTCCGATTGCAGTCTTTGAAAAGGAAAGTTTGACATACTCCGCTCACATAATTATTTCGGTTCTGCAGGAGTTTTCGTGACAGGTTCCCGGATTTGGGATATTCCCATATCGGGACCTTTTCACAGCAAAATCTAGAGAACCATTATTTAAGATCCTGATAGATCTTGTTGTACAGGATCCTGTTAATGGGCAGCCGTGCCGCCAGACAGATGACAAAAACGCCAAGAAAAACCAGGCCTATTGGCTGGTAGCCCAACCATTTGAAGAACAAGAAACCAGGCAATCCCGAAAAAATACCACTACTAACGATAGCCTTTGCAGCGAGCAAGGTTCTGTTCGCGCTTGCCCATTCTTCATATCTGCCTTGTTCTCTCAATTCTCGCCGGATTTTTTCGAACCGGACCCTGGCGTGCGCCCCGCGCATGCTGAAAACCAGCGAAACAAATAGGAACGCAGCAAAGACGGCCACACTAATCAACACGAACAACACGTCCTTCATTTTGGTTCCAATAAATAAGAGAATGTACCTCTAAAAAATCCTGTAATTGTCAGCTTGGTTTCTGCAGTACAGGCACCAGGCTGAAATTCTTCACATCTACCAACCCCTTATCTGAAATGCGTAATTCGGGGATGACCACCAGCGCAAGCAGACTCAACTGCATGTTCGGATTGTTGAGCGTGCAGCCACAAGCGCGAAACCCCTCCAGGACGGTGGCAGCCTTTTGTGCAACGGTTTCTGCGTGCTCTGTAGACATCAAGCCGGCGATCTGCAACTCGACCTGACCGATCACCTTGCCATCCTTGACAACGATCTGACCGCCGCCGCTGCGCGCCAGACTGTTGGCTGCTTCCACCATATCGGCCTCATCCGTTCCGACCACGATCATGTGATGGCTGTCGTGCGCCACCGTCGAAGCGACGGCGCATTTCCCCTTAAAGCCAAAACCGTTGACCAAGCCGACCGTCACGCTGCCGGTGCCCCGGTGCCGTTCCACCAGCGCAATTTTGGCGATATCGCGGCTCGTGTCCGCATGGATCTCACCGGCGTTGGTGGTGACAGGCATCTGCAGATGGCGCGTAGGCGCCTGGTTTTCGATCACCCCGATCACATTTGCAGTCGTCCTCCCGTCCACGAGGCCATTGACATGCAGCCTGAAATCGGATGCTGCGAAGACCTTCGGCAGTTTTACCGATTGGGTCACCCATTCAGGATATGGGAAAGGATTGAGATGGAGGTTCAAACGGCCCTTCTCGGCAGCAATCTGCCCCTTGGCGATCACGATATCCGGTTGGAATTGGGTCAGGTCGCTGATCAAGAGCAGGTCTGCGTACCGCCCGGGGGCGATCTGCCCCATGCTGCGCGCCAGCCCGAAGTGCTCAGCCACATTGATCGTTGCCATCTGGACGGCAACGATCGGCGACACGCTGTGGGCTATCGCCACCCGCAGCGCCCGGTTCAGGTGGCCTTCATGCACCAGCGTAGCCGAATGCGAATCATCCGTGCACAGCAAGAAATGGCGCGGGTCCAACCCGAGTTCAGTGATCGGGCTGACCTGCTCGGCAACATCGTGCCAGGCCGATCCATGCCGCAACATGACTTTCATTCCCTGGCGCACTCTTGCCGCGGCATCTTCCAAGCGTGTGCCTTCATGGTCGTCTTCAGCACCACCGGCAACGTACCCATGGAAAGGCAAACCCAGGTCAGGCGAGGCATAATGCCCACCGATCACCTTGTCGGCGCGGCGCGTGGCGGCCATCTCGGCATGCATCTTTTCATCACTCATGTACACGCCGGGGAAATTCATCATCTCGCCCAGGCCGATAATGCCTTCCCATTTCATGGCTTTAGCAACATCTTTGGGGCCAATCAACGCGCCGGGAGTCTCTAATCCTGGAGCGGAGGGCACACAGGAAGGCACCTGCACCCAAACATGCACAGGTTGCACGGCAGCTTCATCGACCATCAGCTTGACTCCCTCCAAACCGAAAACGTTGGCGATTTCGTGGGGATCGATAAACATCCCGGTGGTGCCNNTGGGCATCCAATAAACCGGGGACGAGATACTGCCCCTCGGCATCAATGATTTCTGTGTCATCGCCAATCGCATGGATCGCAGATTCACCCACGTAGGCGATGCGCCCATCCACGATGGCAATGTCGGTATGGGGGATGATTTCACCCGATTGCACGCAAACCCACTGACCGTTGGTGATGACCAAATCGGCATCGGCGCGGCCCATGGCCACATCCACGAGTTTGCGAGTGCGTTTAGAGATTGATTTTGCTGTCATTAATCAGCCTTCCGTGATTCAGCAAGTTTCAGCATACTTCGACAGGCTCTGTATGCTGAAGCGTATTATGCTTCTAGTAATTGCAATGCCAGGCGGTTATGCTCTTCAATTAATTTACCAACCTCCAAATTAACCAAATGGCCTTCTTTGACGACAAATTTGCCGCCCACGACGGTGTAATCGGCTTTGACAGGAGCACAAAAAACCAGGGCAGAAACCGGATCGTGGAGGGCACCGGCATAATCGAGGCGGTTGAGGTCAATGGTAAAAAAGTCGGCGCATTTACCCGGTTCAAGAGAGCCAATATCGTTGCGGCCTAAAACGGCCGCGCCGCCGCGGGTTCCTAGCCAGAGGGCTTGGCGGGCGGTCATGAGTTTGCGGTTGGGATCATTGGAGAGCGAATAGCCTGTAATCCCCTCGCGGACGCGCGCCAGAAGCATGGCTTGACGCGCTTCCCCGAGCAGGTGCGAGCCATCGTTGCTGGCGGAGCCATCCACGCCGAGACCCACGTTGACTCCGGCAGCCACATATTCGCGGATGGGGGCAATTCCGGAGGCCAGGCGCATATTGGAAGATGGACAGTGGGCTACGCCGCAGCCGGTATGGGCAAATTGCTGCACTTCGGCAGCGTTGACGTAAACCGCATGGGCAAACCAAACGTCACTGCCGATCCAATCGAGGGATTCCATATAACCCACGGGGCGGTAGCCGAATTTTTGCTGGCAGAAGGATTCTTCATCTTCGGTTTCGGCGAGGTGGGTGTGCAGATGCACGCCATATTCACGCGCCAGTGCCGCGGATTGCTTCATCAGTTCACCGGTGACGCTAAAGGGGGAGCAAGGGGCCAGCACGATTTGGGTGAACGATCCCGGGTTGGGATCGTGATATTGCTCAATGAGGCGCTGGGATTCTTTCAGGATGGTTGATTCGCTCTCCACAACGGAATCAGGCGGCAGGCCCCCGTCTGATTCGCCCAGGCTCATGGAGCCGCGCGAGGCGTGCAAGCGCAATCCCATTGCGCGGGCAGCGTGAATCTCATCATCCAACTTTGATCCATTGGGGAAAAGATAGAGGTGATCAGAGGCGGTGGTGCATCCCGAAAGGGCTAGTTCGGAGAGGGCGGTTTGGGTGGAAACGCGGATGTGATCGGCGTTCATGCGTGCCCAGATGGGGTAAAGGGTTTTGAGCCAGTTGAAGAGGTTGGCATCTTGAGCGGCGGGAACGACGCGGGTGAGGGTTTGGTAGAAGTGGTGGTGCGTGTTGACCAGACCCGGCAGCAGGATGTGGCCGCTGAGATCGAGGATTTCATCGGCACAGGTGGGGAGTTCGGCGGTGGGGCCAACTTGCTCGATGAAGCCATCGCGAATAAAAAGACCACCGCCCGCGATTTCACGGTGGTGGTCATCCATGGTGACAAGGGTGTGTAGATTGCGAATGAGGAGCGTGGTCATTTGGTTTGGGAGTTATATCGTTGGGTGATCAGGAGGAGGGAAAGTGCCTGTCGGCAAAGTTGTCTGACAATTGATAGTTTAGCAAATCTATCGAGAAATGTCAATTGTCAGACAAATCAAACGCCCATTGGACAACTCCAATGGGCGTAATGGTTCTTGGTAAACAGTGGATGGAGACTAGCCGCCGGTACCTGATTCCGAGCCTGTGGTAGGCAGTTCGAAGATATGCGAGGGTTTGAGTACTAACTGCCCCAAGCCATTTTTCGTGACCATCATATAACCGGTGTGGTAAGCGCCATCGAGGAAATACCCGTATTTGTAGGTACCATAGATTAGCGTAAAAGTGTTTACACCAGGATTTATGTTCAACAAAGCTCCTTCAGGACCTACAATTTGCAAGATAAGAGGGAAGGAGGCATGATTGACAATTTGGAATTTTACCGGAACAGGTTTGGCGTAGATTCGAGCAGGGCTGGCATACCATTCACAACTGCGGAGGGTTATTTGGGTCGTACCGCTTTTGGCAACCTTAAATTCCTCCGAAAAAAGGGTGGGCGGATCTGCGGCAACAGTGCTACAGGCGACTTCGTAACTCATTATATAGGTGCCAGAAAGAATATCGGCAATACGATTGCCCCCCAATTCAACGGTGAATTCCTGTTCTTCCGGTTCTGGCATTTCGAGCGGGCCGTACATGGTTACGGTTACTTTATCAGCCAGATGGCTGTTGAAGCGCATTTTGGTGGGCGCAATCCCACAAGGCAAGAGTTCCCAGGCTACATCGTCCTTTAATTTTAATTTGCCAATGTAGGTTGCATTACAAACCGTGTACTCGTAACCGTAATCACCTTTGGGCAGTTCTTTGGTGATTTCATCGAAGCGCAGAACCCGTACTGTATAGATAATGTTATCCCCATCATCATTTAGTTCCTCACTGGTTAAGGTGATTACAACTGTATCGTTAACATTATTCTTGACAGAAAAATCATATTTAGTGATGGTGGTGGCTGCGCTGGCATTTTGCAAGGGTAAACTACCGAGCAACAAAACCAGTGTCAGAATTATCAATACTATTTTTTTCATGAATTTATCTCCTAACGCGAAACCTACGATTTCACTCAGGCGAATCGAATCGCCAAATTGCTTGAGCACATCATAACTGGCACAGCAATCCTTGTCAATAGGATGCCATTCAGGGCAAAATGGGCCGCCAATCGGGGTCAAAATCCAACGCTGGATCCGCTGTCAGTTGGGAGCGTTCCGCACCATTGGGAGTCATAATGTAAATATCATGGTTAACCCCATCTGGCCAACTTTCCAAAACCAGCCAGAAGCCGTCGGGAGAGAAATTGGCTTTACGCATTGGGATATTGCCTGCAAAAGGATAAACTCGAAATTCAGAAGAAGCACCATCCGGGTAGCGAACCGCATACAAGCGGGGCACGCCTTTCTCAGTCTCACTCTGGGTAAAGACAATCAATTGTTTATCCGGCGACCAAACTGGGTACATATTCCATTTATTCCCGCTACTAGAAAAACGTAAGGCGGATGAGCCATCGGCATTCATATACCAGATCTGATAGGGACCATTTCGGGTTGAAATAAAACTAATTTGTTCACCATCAGCAGACCAGGAAGGTTGAAAATCCCATTTTTCACCGTTACTGATACGGGTAACTGAACGATCCTCAAGATTCATGATGTAAATCTGAGGCACGCCGCGCTCACGCATGGATGTAAAAACAATTTTCTTGCCATCTGGCGACCAATCTGGATCAAAATCACCACCACCAATGGTGGGCAAGGGCATCAAGCCAGTGCCATCAGTATTAATGATAAACAGGCTTGAACCGGGATAAACTTCTCGATGGGTGTCGCAAGGTGAAATAAAAACAATTTGGTTGCCATCGGGTGACCAGCTGGGCTGGCAGGCTCCTTGCTGCGTGTTGGTAACCTGTCGCAGTTCGCTACCATCACCATTAACAATCCAGATTTGGGGGATTTCTGTCCGATCAGAAGCGAATGCAATCTGCCCGTAGCCTCCACCTTGGGGAGTGATGGAAGGCGTGAGGGTGGGTTCAGACGTTGGCGTAATTGTCGGTTCAAGCGTTGGGGTAGCCGTTTCTGTGGGTTCAGAGGTGGCAGTTGGCGCTTCTGGTGCAATCACTTCGAGTGTGGCTGTGGCAATATCTTCCTCTTCGACAGTTGCTGTCTCCACCATGACCATTGCAGTATAGGTGGGTGCTGGGGGTTGTGCAACTGTTGGGGTTTGGAACACGGCAGCAATTTGTGGCATCATACCCATCACGCGATTCGTGAGTTCGGGATCAAATCGTATCAGGGTGACCCCCCCGATTACCAAAACTGTAACCAAGAGTAACAATGCTACCAAACAACCTTTACCTCGTTTGCGGCGCGAGCGTTTTTTGGGTGAAGATAAATCTAATTCGGGGTAGGAATCATCAGGGGTTAGAGGTGTGCTGACCGGCAGTGGCAATGAAGCAGACTTTTGGGCAGGGGAAATCACTTGCCGCTGATCTACAAACGGGGAGGTATCATCAAAAAGCGGATCGTTTTCATCCAGCGAGGCCGGTGGTAAGGTGCCTTGTTCAGCAAAACGGCGAAGTGTAACCCCGCGCGCGCTGAGCAGTGCTTGTTTAAATTCTTCAGCGGATTGAAAACGATCATCGGGATGAACCGACAAGGCTTTTTCGATAGCACTGGCCAAACGCCGCGAAACTTTGGGGTTACGTTTACGCACCGGGGTCAGTTCCGTCTGTTCCATGGTGCGTGCCAGGCTATCTTCGGGGATGGTTCCGGTTACGGCTGCATATAAAGTGGCTCCGAGGGAAAAGACATCCGAGCGTTGATCTGTGCGGGCAGCCCCATATTGTTCAGGTGGAGAGTAGCCAGGGGTCATAGCACGTGCGCCGGTGGCGGTTTGTTGCCCACCTTGAACGATCTTTGCCAAGCCAAAATCAACTAAAAAGATATGTCCATTCGGGGAGATGCGCACATTTCCGGGTTTAATGTCACGATGCAAAACAGGCGGGCGCTGGGTGTGCATATAATTCATGGCATCACAAATCGCGACACCGACCACAATGGCTTCGGCTTCGGCGACCACCGGCACATTATCCATGCGCTCACGTAAATCTTCCCCCTCGATATAATCCATCACCAAATACTGCCCCTGACCTTCAATAACAAAGTGATCAGAAACGCGCGGCAAATTGGGATGCTTCAGGCTGGCCAGAATAACCGCTTCACGGCGGAATTGACGAGCATATTCTTCAGTTGTGAAGAGATTCTCCTTTACCGCCACTTCCACACCTAAATTATCATCTACCGCGCGATAGATGGAACCCATCCCACCTTGACCTAAGATTTCGAGGATGCGATAACGATTATAGAGCAGTGCGCCGCGTTCAAGAGTCATAATGGGCCTATTGTAAACCGAAAAGAATTAAATGCGTTCAACAACACCGCAATATTCGCAGGTAATCTCTGCCTGGCCTCGGAGAACAGGTGCGGTAAAAGCTGCACCACAATTCGAGCATTGCTCCGGCGCGTTTCGAACACGTTCCAATTCCGCTTCATCGAGTTGAACAGCCCGATCTCCAGTGTAATCGCCAGCGCGGGCGCGGCCAATCATTTGCAACCAGTCATCGGCAACCGGCAATGCCAATTGAAATTGAGCTGTGTCAACGGGCACATCGGCTGAACCATCAAAAGAAATCGCGATTTCATCAAATTCGGCGGTCTCATCTGAAGTTTCGCGGGCATCGGTGATTTGCTGTAAGGGAACCGCTATTTTCAATTCATATTCGCCAACGCGATCCTCCCAGAGCAGGCGCTGATCGGTGAGGTACAGAATACCATTTTCGGGTTCCAGTCCGGGGCGCAGCCAAACCGCTTCGGTCGCGGCCACCCCACTCTCAGTTGCCAATAAACGGAACGAGGCTGTCGAAATCGCATCCAACATCCAGGTAACCCACTCGAAGTGCGTGGACAAAGCCTCAACTTCATCGGCATATTCATCATACATATCGAGCACGGTATCCTCGGCGGCTTCGGCCTGGGCTTCGGCTGAAGCGATCGCCGATTTCAGGCTGACATATTGCGGGCGGGCCGCGGTCAAATTACTAGACATGCCCATCAACCGGGCTAAACCATCTTTGAGGCTGGTCATATGTTGATTTAGATTCTTAAGTTGAAGCTCAACGGTGGCTTCAGCCCGCGCTTTGACATGCTGCCACTGGGCAGTCAACACCTGAATATCCGCTTCCAGGCTCTTTTCGACGGCATAACCGCGCGCGCGCAATTCAGCCAGATCGCGCGCCAAGGTATTGACTTCATTTTCCAATTCCGCGAGATCAGCCTGGACATCTTTGAGCATCATTTCATCTTGAATCTCGTTGAACTCCGCTTGGATCGCCATCAGGTCGCCGTTTGTGAGGGGTCCCGTTAAATCTGAGAAGGAAATCCCACTCCCGGAGGTACGCTCATCCTCAATCTGGCCCGATTTGGCCCGTTCGATCAGCGTAACCCAATGCTTTGAGTCTTGTCCATTAATATGAAGAGAGAGCGTCCCCAACTTGCTATCGCTAAATTGAGCTTCGATGAAATCCTGGTGCCCAAACAGTCCCTTGCTTTGGGCCTTGATACTGGCGACGGTACTCAAAGGTTGCGAAAAGAGCACTTCTTGCACCAACTCAGATGAAGTGGTCACAAACAGAACTTTCTTGGTGGCAACTTTCTCTTTACGTTCAAAGATCAGGCGCTGATTGGTCAGATATAGCACACCTTCGGGATCTTCCTTACCTTCTTTATCCCAACGGTTGGGCACCGCCATAACTAAATCTTCGCCATTTTCCAATTTGAAGCGCGCTTCGGTGAGTTGATCCAAAGCCCAATGGATTGTGGTCAGGCGAGCGTTGAGTTGACGAATATCATTCTCAATCTCGTTGTAGTTGGCCTCAAGGGAGTTTTCGGCTTGCTGGAGATCCCAAGAAATTTGGTTGGCCTGATCTTGAGCGGCCTTGAGCGAAGCGGTTGCCACACTGGCATTTCGGATATTGGCATTCAAGCGTTGGATGTAGGGATTCAGCGCATTCAGTCTGGCTTGGGCAGTCCGTATCTGTTGTGGAATGGCTTTTTCAACCTGATCGCGTACTGTCTGCCAGCGATCAACCGCGGAGTAGGCAATATCTTCCATATCGGCCTGGTATTTGTACCCTTTTCCGCGGGCACTTTCCAATAAATTAAGCACGTTATTGATGGTGGCATCCAGGTTAGAAAGATCAGCACTAATTTCACTGAAATCGCTGCGATTCTGCAAATCGGAGAGCGTAGATTGCAGCGAATTCACATCTAAAGAAATATCCGGGTGAGCAACAGAGGCATTTAAGGCCAACACTGCGCCTGTGGCTGCGACAGCCGTAGCGCCTACCGCTGCAGCTCGAGCCGGTACGCCGCGCGAGAGTGAGTTGGGCACCCCGGTGGGTGCGGTTCGGGGCTGTGGGGGTTTTGCAGAGAGTTTAAGCGGCACGGGAGGTGGTGCCGGTCTTTTGGGCATACTTTTAACGGGTGGCGTCGTGGGGCGCACCACCGGACGAGACCGAGGCTGCACCTGGTTTACCTGTTCTCGCACGGCCTGACGTTTTACAATCCGTTGCTCCGCACGGGTCACGTTGGTTGAGCGTCGCGAAATTTTATTGGGAATACGCGTAGCTACGGGGGGTCTGCGAGCAATTGTGGGCGTTGGTGCGGCGATAGGCTGCGACTTTTGGATCGGTTTTCCTGTCGAAGCAGGGGTGCTGGGAACGGGGGGTTTACGAAATTGTCCGGGCATGGGTACCTCCTAAGGTAGCTGAATCAGTTTAGATATCCAAATTGCGAACTTCATGGGCATGGGTTTGAATAAAGCGCTTGCGCGGTGGAACCGCCGCGCCCATCAGCATATCAAATGTTCGATCTGCTTCAGCCGCGTCTTCGATGGTCACCAACAAAAGCGTACGCTGCTCGGGATCCATTGTCGTTTCCCACAGTTGTTGCGGATTCATTTCACCCAAACCTTTATAACGAGAAAGGGAAGCTTTCTCGCCAATCTCTCGAATGACTTTATCCTTTTCGTCTTCCGTGTAGGCATATTGAACCTTATTGCGGTAGCCGATTCGGTAGAGCGGAGGCTGGGCGATATACAAATGCCCGGCTTCAATCAGCGTTTGCATGTAGCGGAAGAAAAAGGTCAAAAGCAGTGTACGGATGTGCGAGCCATCCACATCGGCATCGGTCATGATAATCACCCGGCCATAGCGCAAATTGGTGAGATCAAAACCTTCGCCAATGCCGGTACCCAGGGCGGAGATCAGAGCTTTAACCTCGTTGTTTGCCAGAATTTTATCGAGACGGGCACGCTCTGTATTCAAAATCTTTCCGCGCAGGGGCAATATGGCCTGGAAATGCCGATCGCGGCCTTGTTTGGCAGAGCCGCCAGCCGAGTCGCCCTCAACAATGTAGAGTTCGGTTTTAGTAGAGTCGCGTTCCGAGCAATCGGCCAACTTACCCGGCAAGGTCAGACTTTCAAGCGCCGATTTCCGGATCACAAGATCGCGCGCTTTGCGAGCAGCATCACGCGCTCGAGCCGAAGTGAGGCATTTGCTGATAATCGCCTTGCCGGTTGCGGGATTCTCTTCAAGAAAAATGCCAAAGCCCTCACCAATCACTTGTTGAGCCAAAGTTTGCACTTCCGGGTTCATAAGTTTTACTTTGGTCTGGCTTTCAAATTGCGGGTCGGGGTGCTTGATGCTAATAATGGCAGTCAGGCCTTCTCGAGTATCATCCCCACTAAAATTAGATTCGGCATCCTTCAGCAAGCTACTTTTGCGGGCATAGTCATTGATAATGCGCGTGACTGCTGAGCGCAGCCCCGTCAGGTGAGTGCCGCCATCAATGGTGTTGATGGTGTTGGCGAAAGCATACACCGATTCGGCGTAAGCATCCGTATATTGGATGGCAGCATCAATCGTAATACCATCAATTTCTTTTTCAACATGGAAAACAGGATGCAGCACCTTGCGGTTGCGATTCAGATAACGGACGAAAGAGGTGATGCCGCCCTCGAAGTAGAAATTCATCTCGCGGTGACTACGCTCATCCAATAATTGGATGGTGACGCCGCGGGTTACAAAAGCCATTTCGCGGAAACGCTGCACCAAAGTGTCGAAGCGGTAATCCAAATCTCCAACAAAGATGGTATCGTCAAATTTGAAGGTTTGCTTCGTCCCGGTTTCACCTTTGGCGGTTTTGCCAATTATTTTAACGGGGGCAACCGGCCGGCCGCGCTCATAGCGCTGAAAATGAATATGCCCATCGCGCTTGACCTCAACTTCAAACCATTCCGATAGGGCGTTAACGGCCGAGAGCCCAACCCCATGCAAACCGCCCGAAACTTTATAGCCACCACCCCCAAATTTGCCGCCAGCATGCAGCATGGTCATGACCAACTCCAAAGCGGGTTTATTCCGTTCGGGATGAATATCAACCGGGATGCCGCGGCCGTTATCGGTGACGGTCACACTGCTATCGGGATGAATGATGATTTCAATGCGGTCACAGTAATTTGCCAGGGCTTCATCAATCGAGTTGTCCACAACTTCATATACAAGATGATGCAAGGCCTTGATATCCGTACCACCGACATACATACCTGGGCGGCGACGGACAGCTTCCAAGCCTTCTAATACTTGAATATCTTTGGCATCATATGAGCTAACATTTGCTTTATCTACCACAAAAACCTCCAAAGGTGCTGTTCCATCTTGAGGAAAAGCGATCCATTTCATTATTGTTAAAAACCATTAAATTCGTTCAACTTGCATTGAGGGTCGATTGGCGTTTCATTTCTAACCGGCTAATCCAGTTTTGTGCGGATTGATAATAAATAAAACTCGCTGATAAAAGGCTAGTAACCACAAAAGCATGGCCTGCAATCCCTAACAACGCAAGCCATGAATTTGCCGGTGGAATCTGCCAAAGCAGATCTAAACCCTGGCTAAGAATAAAAACCGTACCCACAAATAACACTGTCGTTGATAAGGTTGCATTCGTCATTCGAATACTAGAACGGATCGAAGCAAAAGCTTTCAACTGATTTGTAAATATCCCATGTGGCGAAAACAATAATGGGAAGATCAACCAGATCAGAAGGCCTCCATAAAGAAGAACGGACAATTGCCCCAAAGGAAGCCCCGCTACCGTGGCAACGGACATCAGGCAACTGGCTGGAACACTCACCATCATAAACAATCCCACCCACAATAATGCCAGCAGAATGACTTGCAGGCTGGTGCGCGGCCATTCCGAAAATATCTGTTTCCACTGAAAAGAGCCATTCAAGGCAATTTGTGAAACCAACAAATAATACAGAGTACCCAAAACTAAACCAACCCCTGTCAATAACAAAATAATTAAAAATGCAATCCCAATTGAGGGGATTTCAAGCATCGTAGGAGAACCTAAAGGGTTTTCCAACGGTGATGACGCAGCCATGAGACTTGGTATGCCAACCGGGTACGAGCGTAAAACAACTGATAGGTTGATTTGTTCCGCCATTAATGACCAAACTTCCTTACCAGCCTCGAACATATTCGTAATTTCAGCCCCATTGCTTATCGAGAGAGTGGTAATTTCCGCAATAAGAGTTTCGATCAAATTTTTGAGACGCAAATGCGGAGCAAACCAAATCAATAAATCCAAAATAAAAGGAAAAACAATAAGCAAAACGTGATTTGCGATCGCGTCAAAACCCGCTACCAACGCAGGGATTAAGCGAGGCGGGGCAGGAAGTTCTTGAGAATCTGTCATGGTCATTGAAGAACTCATTTTACCATACCGACACCCCTCCGTTGACTTTTTTTAGATTTATGCTATGCTGATTTCGTGAGGAGAAGCCCATGCCAAAATACGCCAAGATTTTAAAACAGGCTGATATTTTTTATAAATTTTCAGAAACCCAATTAGAACTCGTTGCCAACCTCTGCAAAGAACATGTTTATTCAACCGGGGAATTTGTGTTTTTTGAAAGGACCAAAAGCGACGAACTATATATCATTGTCCAAGGGGTAGTCGATATTTTGGTAAATCCAGCTCTGGTGAGTGACAAACTCATCGATGATCAGCCTCCGATAACGATTGCCACCCTCTATCGAGGGCAATCTTTTGGTGAAATCGCCCTCGTAGATCAAGGCTTGCGCTCCGCAACTGCCCGAGTGGCCCAAGATAAAACCCAGCTATTGGTTATTCCAAGAGATGAACTCAGAGATGTTTGTGAGGAGCATCCCCAGTTGGGTTACCGCTTGATGCTCAACCTGGCTGCCGATCTAGCTTTGAAAATTCGTAGCACCGACCTGCAAATTCGTGAGAAATTGTTATACAATCAGGTGCAGAAATAAAAGATTCGTAAAAACTCAAGTCGTGTCTTGACCGACAAGCTGCATCTCTGTAGAATCAATGGCTAATATTAAAGTCACAGACTAAAATAGTACCTCACCAAAACTTCTCAGGAACACTGGGGTTTTAGGTTAGGAAAGGAGGCTTACCGAGGAATAACTTTCTATGCTACGTGAATTTGCCTGATCAAATCAATAAAACTAGCCAATCAAACATTTCTAATTTTTGAGGAGGAAGAAGCATGGTTAAAAAATTATTACTCACTCTTGCGATTTTTGTGATTGCAAGTTTAGCCCTGGTAGCCTGCGGTGGTTCCGAATTCGTTTGTGAAGATGCCCTAGGCTGCGTCACCTATGAAAAAGGCGATCCCATCCGGATTGCATCCGCCCTGGTAATCTCAGGCCCGAACACCGATTTGGGAACAGATTCCCAATATGGTGTTGAAATCGCCATTGATTTCCAACAAGAAATCATGGGGCATCCCATCGAACTTCAGGCCGAAGATGATGGTTGTTCCGCTGAAGGCGGTCAGACCGCCGGCCAGAAGATTGTGGCTGATCCCAGCATCGTAGCCGTTGTTGGCACCAGTTGCTCCGGCGCAGGCGTGCCGATGTCCAAAGTAATCTCCGAAGCGGGCTACACCATGATTTCCCCATCCAACACAGCCCCTTCCCTGACCGATCCTGCCTTGCACGAAGCTGGCTACCTGCGCACCGCCCACAACGATAAAGTTCAGGGCAAAGCCATGGCTGACTATGCATACAACGTATTGGGTGTCCGCAGCGCGGCCGCCATCCATGATGGCGATCCCTATACTGAAGGCCTCGCCCGCGTTTTCGCTGACTCCTTCGAGGCGTTAGGTGGCACCATCGTTGAATTCACCGCCGTCAACAAAGGTGATACCGATATGCTGCCCGTGTTGAATGCCGTTGCCGCTGCTGGCCCGCCGGAATTCATCTACTACCCGGTCTTCACCGCCGAGGGTGGTTTCCTGACCAAGCAAGCCAAAGAAGTTCCCGCTCTTCAGAATACAATTTTGGCTGCAGCTGATGGCATGATCTCCGATGCCGCTATCGAAGCTGTAGGCGATGCTGGCGAAGGCATGTACTTCTCCGGCCCCGATCTGTCTTTCTCGGGTGACACCTATGAGAAATTCATCGCCAAATACGAAGAAAAGTACGGTAAGAAACCCATCTCGGTCTTCCATGCCCACGCTTTCGATGCCGCCAATATGATCTTCGCCTGCATCGAGAAAGTTGGCGTTGACGATAACGGCGCTCTGCACATCGGCCGCCAGGCCCTGCGCGATTGCCTGTTTGCCACCAAAGATTTCCAGGGCATTACCGGCAATCTGACCTGTGACCAATATGGTGACTGTGCAGATCCCAAGATTTCTGTCTCCCAGCTTCAAAATGGCGCCTACGTTCGCCTGTGGCCCTAAAGCTTAATGCAATTCCGAACAACTTAATCCATTAGATCGTAGATCATGGGGATGGGCTCCGGGTATCGGAGCCCATCTTCCCCATTTTATTCGGGAGATTCATTATGCGCAGACGCTTTCAAAATGTTAATTTCATCGACATCGTTCTTTGGGCGATGGGACTTGGAATTCTCTTTTTATTTATTTGGGGAACCATCAAAGGGTTACAAAACCCGAAATACGGCCCTTCCGATTATGCAAATTTCGTTGTTTTAGGGATCGCTCAAGGCAGCATGTATGCCCTGATCGCCATTGGGTATACGCTGGTCTATGGTGTGCTCTTCATGATCAACTTCGCCCACGGTGAGTTTTTCATGGTTGGTGCCATGACTTCAACCGTTTTTATTGCGATTCCATTGAACGAAACTGGATTTTTTGATCGACAGCCCCTGATCAGTTTACTGTTGATTATGATCGTGGCGATGTCTACCTCAATGAGCATCGCAGTTCTTACCGAGCGAATCGCATATAAACCATTGCGGAAAGCCCCTCGTTTGGTCCCCCTAATTACAGCAATCGGCGCATCGTTCTTTTGGCAATATTTCTTTCGCGGTCTCTTTGGTTCACAAGTAATTTCCTTCCCAGAATTTGCTGCCCTCAAGGGCAGCCTCTCACTATTTGGGTTAGAAATCCTGAAATCCCGATTATTAGTGATTATCGTTACCATCGTCATGCTCATTGGTTTACAACTTTTCATTATGCGAACAAAAACGGGTAAGGCCATCCGTGCCGTCGCAGAGGATAAGGATGTTGCCGCTCTAATGGGAATCGATGTCGATCGTACGATAACCATCACTTTTGCCACCGGCGCTGCCATGGCAGGTGTAGCCGCCGTTCTGTACACTGTGGTTTTCCGGCAGGTACACTATTTTATGGGATTTTTCCCCGGCTTGAAGGCCTTCACTGCCGCGGTTTTAGGTGGTATTGGGAGTATTCCCGGAGCCGCGATCGGTGGCCTACTCCTTGGAATTTTCGAATCTGTGGGGCCTAGCCTGTTCCTCGAAGGTTTGCATATTCCTGCTGCTCATCAACTCAAAGATGTAATCGCCTTCACCATGCTGGTTTTAGTGCTGATCTTCCGTCCTCAAGGCATTGTCGGCGAACGATTGTCTGAGAAGAAAGCGTAGAGGTAAATCCCATGACAAAAACGACCTCACAAATGCTAAAAGAAGTCATCAAACTTGGGTTGATTGCCGGGCTAATATCTCTCAGCTTGAGCGTCATTGGCATGGTGGAATTATTCTCCAAAAGAGAACTGATCGCTGGCATCATCTCGTTGGGGCAGGTATTCCTTTTCGCACCGCCCATCGCCCTGGGGTTTATGGCTGCCCAAAAAGTTGCCAAAGAAAAAAAGAATCTTCCTTTGATTTTCGGGGCAATTACCGGCTTTTTTGCCGCAATTCCTTTGATCATCCTGATTATCCTCGAGTCAAATTTTGATTTACGGCAATTTTTGCCCAACGTATCACCCGCATTAGTTGATATTCTGACTTTTTCACTCGATCCCATCATTGGGAGTCTGGTATTGCTGGTGGTTACCACTGTTTTGGGGTTAGCGGCTGCTGGGATGTACCTGCTCCCCAAACACATTCAAAAACCCCTCGCCAATGGCATCATCTACACGTTAGTGATCGGCCTATTCTCCGAAAATTTATCTGAGCGCTTGCGCAGTTTCTTCGGCGTTGGATTCGTAAAAATTCTTTTCGATGGCAAAGCCCTTAACGTGGTGACCGCTATCATCCTCTTCATCCTGATTGTTGTACTCACAGTGTGGTGGACTCGCCAGGGAGAAAGTGTCAAAGCCCGCTTCACCCCCAAATCTGCACAAGAACAAAAACGCAATCGTAGAATCACTCTGGGAGCTGGCGTAGTTTTTCTCCTGTTCCTACCTTTGCTGCTGGGCACCTACCTCTCCGAAGTCACGAACAATGTGTTGATCTACGTTTTGATGGGCTTCGGATTGAATATTGTGGTTGGTTTCGCCGGGCTTTTGGATCTGGGCTATGTGGCCTTTTTTGCCTTTGGCGCTTATACCATGGCAATTTTAACTTCGACCAGCGATTTAGGGGTTGCGGGGATCTCCTTCTGGTTAGCGCTCCCCATCTGTGTTCTGGTGGCCGTCACAGCCGGAGTCATTCTAGGTGTTCCGGTCTTACGCATGCGCGGTGACTACCTCGCCATCGTAACTCTGGGATTTGGCGAAATCATCCGCATCCTGGCGCTCTCCGATTTGCTCAAACCCTATATCGGTGGCGCACAGGGCATCCTGCAAATCAATAAACCAATCATCTTCGGGATCGATTTGATCAAACCGGATCAATTCTATTATGTGGTTCTGACAGGCGTGTTGATTGCTGCCTTTGTCTCCTGGCGCTTGAGCGAATCCCGTCTGGGACGCCAATGGATGGCCCTTCGGGAAGATGAAGATGTGGCCGAAGCCATGGGCATCAATCTGGTTGCCACCAAGCTATTGGCCTTCGGCATTGGCGCAGGCTTTTCGGGGCTTTCGGGAGCCATCTTCGCCAGTAAATTAACTTCGATCTTCCCACACAGTTTCAACCTGCTGGTATCGATCAACGTGTTATGCCTGATCATCGTTGGCGGCATGGGCAGCTTGCCCGGCGTGGTGGTGGGTGCCCTGATCCTGGTAGGCTTACCGGAACTCCTGCGCGAATTTGCGGAATATCGTATGTTGATGTACGGCGCTTTGTTGATCGTAATGATGCTCTCCAAACCAGAAGGTTTCTGGCCTTCTCCGGTTCGAAAACGAGAGTTACTCGCATTCAAAGAACAAAACGACCCCACCGTTGTTCAAGAAGAGGGATAATCATGAGCCTTTTATCAACGAACGCAGTTACAAAAAACTTTGGCGGCTTGGTCGCAGTCAACAAATTCGACTTTGATCTGCCCAAGCAAAAAATCGCCAGCATCATTGGCCCCAATGGAGCTGGGAAAACCACCTTCTTCAATTGCATCACTGGATTTTATCAAATTGATGATGGCGAGATTATCTTCGATGGCGAACGCGTCAACGGCCTTTCAACCGACAAAATTACCCGCAAAGGTATTGCGCGCACCTACCAAAACATTCGCCTTTTCCCAGCGATGACCGCCATCGAAAATATCTTGGTGGGCTACACCCCGCATTATCACACTTATTGGGTCGAAGCCATTGTGCATACTCGCCGTATCAAAGAAGAAGAAGCTCGTGCTAGCGAAGAAGCCACCCGGTTGTTGAACTTTGTCGGGTTGCACGGCCTCGGAGATCAGCTTTCCCGCAATTTGCCTTACGGTGCTCAACGGCGTTTGGAGATTGCCCGCGCCCTGGCCAGCAAACCCAAATTGCTCTTGCTCGATGAACCCACCGCTGGCATGAACCCGCATGAAAGCGCCGAACTCACCGATTTCATTCGCAATTTGCGCGACGAACTGGGCATCACTATTCTGCTCATCGAGCATGATATGCGTGTGGTTATGGACATCAGCGAACAAATTTCCGTGATGGATTTTGGCACCAAAATCGCTGAAGGAAACCCCATAGAAATCCAGCGAAACCCGCGCGTCATCGAGGCTTATCTGGGCCGCGGCGCTGCGGCGGGCCTCGAGCTCCAGGGAGCCACTGCTTAGCAGGGAGAAAAACCTATGGCAATGCTAGAAGTTAACGATATTCACACTTATTACGGCAATATTCACGCCCTCAAAGGCATCTCACTTACCGTCGAACAGGGCGAAATCGTCACCCTCATCGGCGCCAATGGCGCAGGAAAAACCACTACCTTGCGCACCATTAGCGGGTTGCTCAAGCCCCGCCAGGGAAGCGTTGTGCTCGAAGGCGAAGTCATCTCTAACATCGCTGCGCACGATCTGGTTTACAAAGGGATCGCCATGGTTCCTGAAGGCCGCGGCGTTTTTTCCCGTTTGACGGTTGCTGAAAACCTGGACATGGGTGCCTACTCCCGCAAAGACAAAGCTGGCATTCAAAAAGATCTGGATTGGGTCTACAGCCTCTTCCCACGCATGGCTGAACGCCGCAATCAGGTTTCCGGCACCCTCTCCGGGGGTGAACAACAAATGCTCGCAACGGGCCGCGCCCTTATGGCTCGCCCCCGCATGCTGCTGATGGATGAACCATCCATGGGATTAGCCCCCATCCTGGTCGAAGGTATCTTCGATACCGTCAAACAAATCAACGAAGAAGGCACCACCATCCTTTTGGTCGAACAAAACGCCACCATGGCTCTGGGTGTCGCCAACCGCGGGTATGTGCTCCAAACCGGCGAAATCGTGCTCAGTGATACCGCCATCAACTTGCAAAATAATGAGATGGTGCAAAAAGCCTACCTCGGCATCGACTAACCCAACCAACCCCAAAACCCAGAGCGCAGCGGTGGTAGAATTACACCTTACTGCGCTCTTTTTTTCGCAAGGAGCAACTTATGCTTATTCTAAATGCCGCTGACGTTCGCACCACCCTGCCCATGGCCACTGTCATCACCGCCACCCAACAAGCCTACGCAGCCCTCTCCAACGGGCAGGCCGAAATTCCCTTGCGTAGCCGCCTGGCCATCCCGCCGCACAACGGCACCAGCCTCTTCATGCCGGCTTATGTCAAAACCGCACAAAGCGAGGCCCTGGCGGTCAAAATCGTTTCCCTTTTCCCGGGTAACCTCGCAAAGGGTCTGCCCTTCATCCACGCTGCCGTGCTGGTGCTCGAAGCCCACAGCGGCCTCCCACTAGCCCTGCTCGAAGGTGGAACCCTAACCGCCATCCGTACGGGCGCTGCTTCCGGTGCAGCTACTGACCTGCTCGCCCGGCCTGATGCCAAAACCGCGGCCATCTTTGGCGCAGGCGCACAAGCCCGCACCCAGTTAGAAGCCATTTGCACCGTGAGAGATATCGAAACTGCCTGGATATTTGATCTCGAGCCCCAAAAAGCCCAAACCCTCGTAGCAGATCTGGCCGGAAAGGGGAAAATCTGCTCGGATTTACGCGTGGCCCCGGATCCCGCGGAGGCCGCCAGCCTGGCAGATATCATCTGCACCGCCACCACTTCCAAAGAACCCGTTTACCCCTCAGAAGCCGTGCGTCCCGGCACACACATCAACGGTGTGGGTTCTTACACCCTAGATATGCTTGAAAATCCGCCCGAAATCTACCGGCGCGCCTGCGCCTTTGTAGATTCGCGCGAGGCCGTGCTGGCCGAATCTGGCGAAACCGTGGCCGCCATCCAACGCGGATTACTTTACCCCGAAGAAATGGCCGAACTCGGTGAAGTTATCCTCGGCCAGCGCCCGGGACGCACCTCATCAGAACAGATTACATTTTTTAAGTCCGTGGGCGTGGCCGTACAGGATGCCATCGCCGCTCAATTGGCGCTACAAAACGCCATTGAACTGGGCTGCGGCCAAGTCGTAGACTGGTAAAAAAACAGTGCTTTATGGATGGTGAACGGTGAGTAGTAAAACCTCCCCACCTGACACTTGACACTCGAAAACCTGATACATCAAACTTCAACCGAAAAAGGAAAAGAACGTGTCTCTCCCTAAAACAGCCTCCATCATCATCATCGGCGGTGGCGTGATGGGCGCCAGCACCGCCTACCACCTGGCCGCCCGCGGCGTCAAAGATATTCTGCTACTAGAAAAAGAAGATTTTTTCGGTACGGGGGCCACTGGCCGGTGTGCCGGCGGCGTGCGCTACCAGTTCTCTACCGAAGTTAATATCCGCCTGTCACAAGCCAGCCTGCCCATGCTGGAGCGCTTCGAGGATGAACTCGGCCAGCCCATTGAATATCACAAATTGGGTTATTTGTTCCTGCTCACCCAAGAAACGGAAATTGAAAAATTTCGCCGCAACGTGGCCCTGCAACACAGCCTGGGTGTCGCCACAGAATGGCTCGATGGCTCTGAAATTCGCAAGCGGTTGCCCATGATGAACCTGGAGAATGTCATCGCCGGTACCAACCATGCCAAAGATGGTGTGGTTGATCCCAACGGGGTGGTAATGGGCTACATCAACGCCGCCCACCGTCTGGGGGCACGGATTCACTCCAACGCGGATGTGCGCGGAATCAACTCCCAAGATGGCAAAATCACCGGAGTCAGTACGCCTCACGGCAACATCTCAGCCCCCATTGTGGTAAATGCCGCGGGGCCCTGGGCCGGAGCCGTCTCTGAGTTGGCAGGACTCCCCATCCCCCTCACGCCCCTGCGTCGTCAGTGGCTCACCACCAGTGCCTTGCCCGAGTTGCCGCCCGACTTCCCCTTTGTCATCGACTTCACCCAATCGCTATATTTTCACCGCGAAGGTCAGGGTTTGCTCACCGGGATGTCGAACCCCCATGAGAAACCGGGGTTCAATCAATCCATCGACCAAGCTTGGGAGTTGACCCATTTGGAGGCCGCCATTGAGCGCCTGCCCATGCTCGAACAAGCTGGTTTGGGTTCCCGGCTGGCCGGGTTATACGAAAATACGCCCGACGCCCACCCCATTTATGGTAAAACCCCGCTGGAAGGTTTTTACATCGTTACCGGTTTTTCGGGACACGGTTTCATGCACGGGCCGGTTTCGGGATTATTGATGAGCGAAATCATTCTGGATGGCAAATCCAGCACCGTGGATGTTTCCATGCTTGATTTAGCCCGCTTCGAAGAAGGAAGATTGCTCCACGAATATAATGTTGTTTGAAACACTTGGCACAGGAGCACTAAATTATGCCTAGCGCTGAAATTATCACAATTGGAACCGAGCTATTGCTCGGCGAAACGGTAGATACCAATACCCGTTATATTGCCCGCGCCCTGAGAGATGAAGGTGTTGACCTATACCGCACTTCCACCATCGGTGACAACCCCGAACGCATCGCTGAAATCATTCGCGAGGGCTTGAGCCGCGCTGAGATCATCATCACCACGGGCGGGTTAGGGCCTACGATTGATGACCCCACCCGCGAAGCCGTTGCCCTGGCCTTGGGCGTTGAAACCGAATTTCGCCCTGATCTTTGGGAGCAAATCTTGGAGCGTTTCAAGCGTTATGGGCGCACACCCACCGAAAACAACAAACGCCAGGCTTTCATCCCCCAGGGCGCTACCCCTGTTGAAAATTCAGTGGGAACCGCGCCAGCCTTCATCTGCGAGCGTACAAAAGGGGTGATTATTTCATTGCCAGGCGTGCCGCGCGAGATGGAGTACTTGATGGAACACAAAGTGCTGCCCTATCTACGGGAGCGCTACCAGCTTACAGGCGTAATCAAAGCCCGCGTGCTGCACACTTCGGGCGCTGGAGAATCTCAAATTGACGAGCGCATTGGGGATTTGGAGCAACTCCAAAATCCCACGGTGGGGCTGGCTGCCCATGCCGGGCAAGTGGATGTGCGCATCACCGTCAAAGCCGAGACTGAGACCGAAGCGGATGCCCTCATCAGCAAAATCGAAGATCAAATCCGCCAACGGCTACGCGCCTGGATTTATGGGGCCGACGATGACACCCTGGAGGGCGTTGCCCTGGATACGCTCACGGCCTGTGGCTGGACTTTAACCGTGGTGGAGGCTAACCTGGGCGGCCGGTTGATCCGACAGCTTGCCGGTACGCCCGGCCCCTTTGTGGGCGGCGAGGTGCTTACCAGTGCTCCCGCGCCGGAGGAATTGCTCTCGATTTCTCAGGCCGCTTGCGAAGCGAAAAGCGCCGATGTGGCCCTGGCCGTGGTGCTGATTCCCGGCGAGACACAGCAAACCTTGCATATCGCTCTGATCACGCCCGAAGAGGATCGTCAGGTCACGCGCACCTATGGCGGCCCGCCGTTGATGGCTCCGCGCTGGGCCGTAAATTTGAGTCTGGATTTGATTCGAAAGCTCTAAGCGTAACCGGCTGACGGTTGACTGCGGTCTATGGTCAGCGATTGTGCTTTCCACCCTCGAAAGGATGCACTATGACAAAAAACATTGATACCCTACTCACCAATGCCATCGTGCTAACCATGGATGAAAATTTCACGATTTTCGAACCCGGCGCAGTTGCGATCGAGGGTGACAGCCTCGTGGCGGTNNGCCAGAAATCAGTGCGGCCTACAACGCCAAAGAAACCATCGACTGCTGCCGCCAGGTGCTGATGCCCGGCTTAATCAATGCCCACACCCATGTGCCCATGACTCTGCTGCGCGGGCTGGCCGATGATCTGCGCTTAGATGTCTGGCTGCTGGGCTACATGATGCCCGTGGAAAAAGAGTTTGTTTCACCCGAATTTGTGCGGCTTGGCACCAAATTGGCTTGCATCGAGCAAATCCGCTCGGGGGTAACCTGCTTCAACGATATGTACTACTTCGAGGAAGATGTGGCCCAAGCCACCGCGGAAACCGGCATGCGCGCCGTCTGCGGGCAGACTGTGCTCAAGTGGCCTTCGCCGGATGCCCAATCGTATGAAGAATCCCTCGAGGCTGCGCGCGGGTTTATCCAACGCTGGAAGGGACACCCTTTGATCGTTCCGGCAGTTGCGCCGCATGCGCCATACACCTGTACTGAAGAAATTCTCAGGGCAACGGCAGCACTGGCGGTCGAGTTTGATGTTCCCCTGCACACACACCTGGCCGAAACAGCCTTGGAGGTGGAAAATTCTAACCACGAACATGGCATGCCGGTGATCCCTTATGTCAAAAAACACAAGCTGTTGGATGCCAAAATCATCGCGGCCCATTGTGTGCATGTGGACGAGGGAGAAATCCGCACCCTACAGCAATTCAATGCGGGTGTGGCGCACAACCCTTCTTCGAACCTGAAACTGGCCTCCGGGTTTGCTCCCGTGAATAAAATGCTCGAAGCCGGCCTGAATGTGGGCATTGGCACCGATGGCCCGGCTTCCAACAACGATTTGGATATGTTCGAAGAAGTGCGGTTAGCCTCATTTATCGCCAAAGCCACCTCCGGAGACCCCACCATGCTGCCCGCCAAAACCGCTTTATCTTTGGCTACGCGCATCGGCGCGCGGGCGCTGCACCTGGGAGAGATCACCGGCAGCCTGGAAGCGGGAAAACGCGCCGATCTCATTCTCGTGAATATTTCGCCGCTGCACAATACTCCGCGTTTTCGGCGCGATCCCGATGGCATTTATGCCCAATTGATTTATGCCAGCAAATCCACCGATGTGACAGAAGTAATGGTCAATGGCCAATGGCTGATGCGCAAGCGTCAATTGTTGACGGTTAACGAGAATGGATTGCTGGCCCAAGCCAAAGATTATGCGCGCCGGATCGATGCTTTTTTGATCAAGCGCGAACAATCGGTGCTCTCGAAACTGGTCGCGATTGGTGGTGCTGAACAACAGGAAAGTTTTGAAGTGCAAGCCAAAGTGCACATAGATGATCCCCAAAAGGTGATCGTCGCCCTGAAAAACCCGGAAATCGAGCTTTTTTACCACCGCCACTATCACGAATTTGATACCTATTTCCAATTCGATGATCCCGAACAAGGTTTGCTACGCTATCGAGAGGATGAATTTATCGATGAAAAAGGGAACATTTCGCAAGTGCGTTATCGCCTGACGCATATTGGTGAAGCCCGCGAGCGCGATTTCCCTTCGGGAGCGCTGCTCTCCCGCAGCCGCTTTATCGCCCCAGCCACCCACAGTTTGCGTTTTTACCGCGAATATTTCAAGCCCAACCGTGAAACCGCCATTGAAAAAGACCGGCGGCGTTGGCGGGTGATTTTCCGTGATACCACTTTTTATATCAACCTAGATCGCATTGACCAACCCGCGATTGGCACTTTTCTCGAAATCAAGAGCCGCACCTGGAGTTTGCGAGATGCCGAGCACAAAGCCGAAATGACTCGCATACTCCTCGAAGCCCTGAGCGCTTCGTCTGAGGAAACCATCCGGGAGGACTATCTCGATTTTGCGATCACGGAAAATGATGATTAATTATGAAGATTGCGGCCCTCGCTGATATCCACGCCAATTATCGCGCGCTCGAAACCGTGATCGATCATATAGAGCGCTGGAAGCCGGATGTGATTCTGGTCGCGGGGGATATCGTCAACCGCGGGCCGCGCTCGTTATGTTGTTGGCAAAAAATCGAGGAAAAACAGCAAAACGCCGGTTGGCAGGTTATCCGCGGCAACCACGAAGATTACGTGATCGAACGTGATCAACCCAACGATCCCCAAAACGGGCCACGCTACGAAATGTACCAGCCAGTGCATTTTAGCTATGCCCAACTCAAGCACGATGTCAGCGCTATCCGGGCTTTACCCGAACAAATCAGCCTGGAATTCGGGGATGCAGGAGAAGTGCGCATGCTGCACGCTTCCATGATAAGCAACCGCTCAGGGATTTACCCCGAAACTGGGGAGATAGAACTTCAACGGCGTATCGCCCCGGCCCCGGAAGTTTTTGTTACGGGACACACGCATCGCTCCCTGGTGCGCGAACTAATGGGTACATTGGTGGTTAACGCCGGATCGGTGGGATTGCCCTTCGATGGAGATACCCGCACCGGCTATGCCCAAATCACCTGGCAACAAGGGAAATGGTCTGCCGAGATCATCCGCCTGGAATATGATTTAGCCCAAGCCGAACAGGATTTTTACGATTTTGGTTTCATCGAGCAGGGTGGCCCATTGACCCAATTGATTTTGCTGGAACTTAAAACGGGCTTGGGGCAGCTTTATGAATGGGTGGGGCGCTACAACCAAGCCATCTTGCAATATAAAATCAGTGTTGCCCAGGCCACTCAAAATTTTCTCCAAAATCCCATCACAGAGCCTTACTGGTGCAAATAAAACCTCGCTGGCCTGATGACCTTTATCCTTGGGTTAGCGCCAATCGCATTAGAATGGTATTAGATTTTGTACTTTCCAACACAAACGCTTACCGAATCACCTTTGTATAGTGTAAAATAATATTGCTCTGAACTTCACAACGGTTGCCCCGGCGGCCGTTTTTTTTCGCAAACAGGGATTAGATCAACGTGACCCCCTCAAGCCCCAACCCCTTAGTAGAACTGCATAACGTGGAAAAAGTTTATTCCACCGCCGCGGGCGATTTTAACGCCCTCAAGGGGATCAGTATGCACATCCATGCCGGTGATTTTTTGGGCATTATCGGCAAATCAGGGGCCGGAAAATCGACCCTGCTCAACATGATAACAGGTGTCGATCACCTCACCTCCGGGCAGGTGACGATCCGCACAGGCGGGCACGAAACCTCCATCCACGATCTGGATGAAAACGCTTTGGCCCTGTGGCGCGGCCAAAATATGGGGGTGGTTTATCAATCTTTTCAACTGCTGCCCATGCTTAACCTGATCGAAAACGTGATGCTCCCTATGGATTTATGTGGCCTCTACAATCGCCGCAAAAGCCGCCAGCGCGCCCTGGAACTGCTCGAACTGGTAGAACTCGGCGAACACGCCCATAAGCCCCCGGTTTTCATCTCCGGCGGGCAGCAGCAGCG
>DOTA01000334.1 GCA_003513015.1 Chloroflexota bacterium | reverse complement strand
GGCATCAAGTTTAGCGGCGATATCGTCAAGTCGATTGTGGCGGGGGGTGATGTGGTTATGTTGGGTAGTTTGTTGGCTGGCCTGGAAGAATCCCCGGGTGATGCAGTGCTTTACGAAGGGCGGCATTTCAAGGAATACCGCGGCATGGGCAGCATGGGAGCCATGAAAGGCTATGGCAAAGATCGCTACGGCAGCGGACAAAAAGGCAGCGGCAAATTAGTGCCTGAAGGGATCGAAGGTCGGGTTCCTTACAAGGGCCATCTCTCGGATTTCGTTTACCAACTCGTGGGTGGCCTGCGTTCTGGNNGAAAGCCACCCGCATGATGTCATCATCACTAAAGAGGCCCCGAACTATCAGGTGTCGGATCGGTAGGTTTGCAAATCGAGCTTCATCCCGGATGTGGAGGTAGAAAATGTCTAAATTTGATCTCAAAAAAGAGATGAGTGAGTTCTACAGTCCTCCCAAAGGTAAGTTCACAATTGTGGATGTGCCGCCGATCAACTTCATCATGGGAGATGGGGCCGGGAATCCCAACCATAACCCACAATTTCAACAAATCACCGAGGCTTTGTATGGCCTGGCCTATACAATCAAGTTTAAGAGCAAAGCGCTTGGTAATGATTTTGTTGTGGCTCCTTTGGAAGGTCTGTGGTGGGCAGAGGATATGGATGTATTCACTCTGGAGCGCAAAGATGACTGGCTCTGGACCCTGGTGATGGCCCTGCCTAATTGGGTTACATCTGAATTGGTGGCAGAAGCGCATCAAGAGGTTGCTCGGAAGAAGGATTTGCCCGCGTTATCCCAACTGCGTTTCGAAACCTATCACGAAGGGCTTGCGGTGCAAAGTATGTATCTCGGTGCTTATGCTGATGAAGGCCCCACCATCGCCGCGCTGCACCAGTTTGCCAAAGAGCAGGGTTACGCGCTGCGTGGCAAACATCACGAAATTTACCTGGGTGATCCTCGTCGCACCGCTCCGGAGAAACTCAAAACCGTCATTCGCCAACCGATCCAAAAAAGCGCTTCTTAACTTCGTTCGCTTAACGCGGTCGGCTTGAAGGAATTGACGAAAGCGAAATATGTAGGAGAGCAAGAGAAACACGATCAGATGATAGATGTAACCAGACAATCGGTGCATCAGTCAAGACCACCCGTTCTACGGGTGGTCTTGACTATTAAGTACCCTTAGTTTTACGGGATTGTTTGGTAACTCGCCAGAATTTGCAGCAAAATCGGCTTGATATTNNTGTTAGTAATCTCAGCCACACCTACCCCCGTGCGCCCACAGGGAGTGTAGCGCGCCATGGCATTTGGCGGCGCTGAGATATTGACAAACCCCTGTCCCATGCGGATTTCCACACACAGTTCCGGGTAAATCTGCGTCAATTGCTCCTGGTAAATCTCTGCTGACATGCCCGCGGGAATTTCATTGGTGGGGATGCCCCCATCTGGGCCGTGAACGATTACTTCGGCCTGCGGCGGATACTGCACCTGATAGCCAAAACGCTGATTATCGTACACTTGCCAGCCCGCGATCCAATTTGCACCGGGCAGCGGGCCTTGCTCGCCACCCGCTTTGAGAATCTCGATCTGAGTGGGTTCAATGCGCGTGCCATTCACATCAGGAACGCCTACCATCAGCGTGCCCCAGACTTTCACGACCGCTCCGGTATCACGCAGCGCCTCAATCTGGGCTTGCATTGCTGGGTCCTGGCTGGCATGCAGGCTGTACCACATCGGCACCTCCCCGCTGAGTTGAAAAACGTAACTCAGGCCGCCGTTGAAGGTATAGGCGGTTACGGTTCCTACCCAACCTTCTACATTATCTTCGATGTAGCCATCCCGCTGGATTTTATCGACCGACAGTTGGCAGTTGTTGTAATCCTCCACCCCGCAGGTGAACTGGCCCCAAAGATGAACGTACTCATCGACACCCTCTTTGTTCCTTAACATATGAATCTCAGATTCGATCTCCGGGGTGCTCCCGCTAATGCCAAATTCACCCACCCCCGCGGGAGAAAACAACACGAAGTCGTCATATTGGCCGCCTTCCGGCAGCCCGTAGATATGCCCCAACCAGGCTACCGCTTGCGGGGTATTTTCGCTTTCGGCGGGCACATCCGTGAGCGGCGCGTTGGGGGCATTCTTGGGTAACGTGACAGATTCATCGGGAAAGGCAAATGAGTTCAGGATGGCTTGCACATCCGCAGTTGAATAGGCCTCGCTCCAAAAGGCCGTCACCATCAGGAGATTGCCATCTGGCAGACGGAAAACCACCGATTTATAGGTTTCATTCAGACTGTTGGGGCTGGCGGTTGTCATTAGCACGGCTTCGTGTCCGTTGTAAACCACAGATTCGGTAGAGAGTACCACGGTGATATCTGATTGGCTGCTGTACATTTCAAGGAGGGCGGCTGCCAGTTCCAATTCGGGGTGTTCATCGGTCAGCCCTGCAAAATCCATTTTTATAGCGCCCTCGGGGGCGATGCCATCGGTCCACCAGCCTTTGGTGGAGTGCGCCATTAAGTAGGCTTCATCATAACTGTGGGCGGTCATGGCGCCGCCATCTGCTGGGGTGGGGTAGATGATCCAATGGGCGGGGATGGCGACACCATAGTTGTAGGCTGGGTCACGGTATTCCGCCCAAAGGTTGGAAAAATCCTCACTGGGGGTGGGTTCCGCGGTGGCGGGAACCTCTGTGGGTTGGCTGACGCTTTCAGTAACGGCATCACCCTGCGGGCCGGAGAGAGTGGCCTCTGCTGTGGGAGTGGGGACAATTCCTACATTGAAAGTGCCACAGGCCAGTGAGATCAGCACTAAAAAAGAAATCCAAATTGAAAGTTTGATTTTGGGAGACATTTTATACACTCCTGTTTGTGAATATATTTTAACTCGACATACGCTCAAGTTTGTTTACTGCTTTTATTATAGCCAGGCGGTGTTACAGGCGGTTGGTGGAGGTGTGGCGCGCTGGTGACGATGTGTTACGGTTTTGAAACAAAAAACCGGCACGAGTTTCTCCATGCCGGTTTTTTGTTTGGGGTCTGGCGGGTTAGATGTATAAATCTCGTTTGGCGTAGGTCAGGTAGGCACCTGCCATGGCTGCTACCACGATAGCGGCGGAAAGCAGCACATAACCCAGGTCTAATTGGGATTTGCTGAGGATGCTGGCGGCATCGAAATATTTGAAGGGGGTGAAGTATTTGAGAAATTCCAGGTTTTCGTTCAACCCCGAGATGATGGAGAAAAGGTAAGTGGCCAGCAAGATGGAAACGGCTACCGATCCGGCGCGTTTGTGCTGTTTCATGGCGCAGCCCAGCAAGATGCCGATGGCCAGGAAGATGAGCTGCATGAAGAAGAGGGCCAGCATGCCCAGGTTGAGAAAGCTGTAAAATTCNNGCAAAGTAGATATACATCACGCCAAAGAAGCCGGTGATGGTGGTGAGGTTGAAGGCGGTTAAGCTGAAAGCTTCGAGCATCGCCTTTGGCATGGTATCGAGGATCGCCAAAAGTTCGGGATTTTCGTAATAGGCGGAGAATTTCGAAAACCCCACCATCACGAACAATACCACGATCACGCTCCAGATAACGAGCGATTTCAGGTTTGCTTTTAATTCTCGTTTGAAGATATTCATTTTTATTTTTCCTTACACCGGAGCGGGGATGTTGCGCCGCTGATAGAGAATATAACTACCCACGATAGAGATCAACGTCACCGCCACGCTGAGCAATACCAGCGGGGTATCATACGCAGAGTTTTTAATGATGTAATTTGGCTCGAACTGCTTGAACGGCGAGATGATTTCCAGGCTGGTGCCGCCCATCATCCCGCTGAAGGCTGTCAGGATGTACAATCCAAAGACCAACGCCATCGAGAAGGTGGTCACGCTGCGGACTCTTTTCACCAACAGTGAAATCACCATCCCCACCGTGAGGAAAAACAATTGGAAGAGCACAATACTGAGCAGCAGCATCAGCAAGGCGTTTGTGTTAATTTCCTGGCCGTTTTTGTAGATATTCAAAAATACGAAACTGCTCACCCAAACTATAACATTGGTGATGGTCAGGCCGGTAAAAACTGACAGCAGCTTGCTGGTAAGAATTTGCGTGCGCCCCACCGGTTTGGCCAGCAAGAAATCGGCGGTGAGTTCACGCTCTTCTACCGAGAGCAAAGAGATGCCATAATTGGCGGCTTGGATCGCCAAACAAATCTGGCAGAAGAGAAATGCCAGCGCAAAAAAGCCCAAAACCGTCGACATATCCATGTTGGTCATGCCAAAAGCTGCCAGCAATTCGGGTGGGAATTTATCCATCGCTTCTGATAATAAAGCCGCGCTGTCCGACATGCTGCCGAAGATCGCCGTAAAAATGAAAATCAGGATTACCTGTGTCACCGACCAGGAAATCACCGACCGGAGATTCATCTTGAATTCCTGTTTGTAAATGTTCATCTTCATATCATCACCTATTCGTAATAGTGCATGAAGATTTCTTCGAGGGTCGGCTCTTCGATGGTCACATCGCTGATTTCCTTTTCGCCGATGATGTGCAGCATGGCATTGATGTCACCTTTGAAGAGAAAACTCACCGCACCATTTTCGCGCTCAAAATTACTCACGCCCTCGATTTCAAAACGCTTGCCAACTAGCCCTTCAGCTACCACCCGGATTTTCTTGTAATTATCTTTTTGCAGGGTTTTAATATCCTGAATGTTAATTAAGCTGCCATCTTTGATGATTGCCACCCGATTGCACATTTTTTGCACTTCACCCAAAATATGCGATGAGAAGAATACCGTTGCCCCGCGCTCATTTTCCTCCCGAATCAAATTGAAGAACTTTTGCTGCATCAGCGGGTCCAGGCCCGAGGTCGGTTCATCCAACACGATCAATTTTGGCGAGTGCAGCAACCCCTGCACAATGCCCACCTTCTTTTTATTGCCATAAGAAAGATCATCGATCCGGCGCTTCAAGTCAAGCTCCATCAGTTCAGATAATTCATGGATGCGTTGTGTGCAATCCCTTTCGTAAAAACTGGCTGAGTATTTCAGCAAATCGAGCACCTTCATCCCCTCGTAGTAAAAAACCTCCGAGGGCAAATAGCCAATATCTTGCCGGATTTCCGGCCCGTATTCGATGCAATCTTTCCCGAAAATTTTCGCCTCCCCGCTGGTGGGGTAGATCAGCGATAAGAATAGCCGAATCGTGGTCGATTTTCCAGCGCCGTTCGGGCCAATGAACCCAAAAATTTCGCCTTCATCCACGCTAAATGACACATCCACGATCCCCCGAGATTTGCCATAATACTTGGTTAACTTGTTGACTTCGATAATGCTCACGGCCGCACTCCTCTTGGATAAAAAATATTCTGAACTAAATCTCGAATCAGTAATTTATATTATACACTTCCCCCAAAAATTCGGATGATCAACCGAAATTATTTCAAAACCTCGAACGCCTGTCTCACCACCCCCACCAGTTGTTCCAGCCCCTTTGGCAAATACTCTGTGTAAATATACTCCCCCGTGGTGTGCGCCCCACGCCCGTGCGTCAGCCCAATGCAAATCGCCGGCAACCCCAGGCTCAGGGGGATGTTGGCATCCGTTGAGCCGATGTTGAGATGCGCCCGTCGCCCTTGTGATTCCAGGGTTTGGCTGGCTAACTGTACCAGCGGATGATTTTCAGGGATGGAACCCGCCGGTCGCTGGCCGATAATCTCCGCCTCGAAATTCACCCCACTCCAAGTGGATTCCGCGACTAGAGCTTGGACTTTCTCTACCAGATTTTGGAGGGTTCCCGGGTCCGTAGAGCGTCCATCCAGCTCCAGGGAGGCCCGAGCGGCGATGGTGTTGATCGAGGTTCCCCCGGAGATGATCCCCACATTCAGGGAGGTGCGCGGCTCCTGGGGCAATTCCAGCGCCGCCAATTTCGTCACTAGCCCCGCCAAATCGTGAATCGCCGAAGGGATGCCGAAATCCGCCCAAGAATGCCCGCCCTCCGTGCTGGCGGTGATGCGATACCGCTGCACGCCCAGCCCGCGGTGGAAAATTTCGCCGTAGGCCATGCCCTCTAAAATCAGATAGGCCAGCGGGTTAGCGCCGAAGCGCTCCACCACGGCGCGCATCCCCTTGAGATCGCCTAACCCCTCCTCGCAAACATTCGCCACCAGCCAGAGATCTCCTGGCAGGGAAATTTGCTGCTCGTGCAAACTCCACAGCAGGCCGAACAGACCGGCTACGCCNNTGTCAAATCCGTTTCGCGCGGGAAAACGGTATCGCTATGGGCAGAGATTACCAAGGGGTGGGCGCGCCCCTCTCCGGGCAGGCGGGCGAACACGTTCCCCAAGGCATCGGTAGATACGTCCGCCAAGTTCTCTTCCGTGAAACGCGCTTGCAAAAAAACGGCGCGTTCCCCCTCATCAAGAGTGGGTGCTGGAATTTGTTGGATTTGGATGGCGAGTTCGAGGGTACGTTCAGTAATATTCATAAAATTAGAGCAAGTGCGTACTTGCAACTTGTAGCTTGCAGTTTATAGCTTTCTCACCGATTGCCGGATCGATTCGAGCCGGGCTTGGGGCAGGCCAGGCAGCACATCGAGCGCAAAGAGCGGGCCATAGCCCTCAGTGACAATCGCCGCGGCAATGTTGCCATACAACACGGCCTCTACGGGGTCGTAGGTTTGGCGATAGCCCGCCAGAAATGCACCGCAAAAGGCATCGCCCACGCCCGTGGGGTTGACCAGCCGGGCCGGGTAAGCCGGGATTTCCCAGCGCGATTTACTGGCGGCATCGTAGAGCAGTTGGCCGCGCTCGCCGCGCTTGACGACAATGAAATCGCATCCGTACACGGCCAGCCCTTCGGCCATTTCCCACAGATCGGTGCTACGCCCCTGAAAGAGTGAGCGCATTTCTTCTTCGGAGGGCATGAAGGCGGTCAGCCCGGTGATGATGGAGGGCACATCGTTGAAGTAGGTGGGGTTCATATAACCGGGAGCTGGATCAAGCGTCACGGTGGTGAAACCGGCTTGCCGGAAGGTAGCTGGCAGCAGCGAGTGTGTCAGGTAGTCGACCGGGCAGAGGTGCGCGGCGGTGGCATCCATATAATCTGCGGGGATGTCACCCTGGCGTAGGGAGGTGGTGGTGAGCGTGGTTTTGCTGTCGAGGGCGTTGCTGGTATCGCGGTATCCCAGCAGCGCTTTGGGGAAGGGGTGGCCCAGCCGGGCAAAATGGGGCACGGGATCACCACTGATACGCGTGGCTTTGTCGGTGTAAACATAAAAGTTGCGCACATCCACGGCCTCGGGCAAAATGTTGATGCCGCGAATATCGAAGCCGCGCCGTTCGAGATCGGTTAGCCAGGTGTAGGGATAATCTTCGCCCACGCGGGCCATCAAGCCCGGTGGTGGGGTTTCCTCCCAGAGTTTGAAGCCGGCCCCGGCGTAAGCCAGGTTGCCGCCCAGTGTATCAAGCACCGTTTTTTCATCGGCGGTGATGAAATAATCGCGTTTGAGCTTGCCTACGAAGATGAATTTAGGGGATTCCATAGGGGTAATTATACGTTAGAAGCAGAGAAATTTGGATGTTTAGGTTTCCTATGCGTGTGGAAAATATTTGCCGCAGCGCACACAGGGATCACAAAGTTTTTATAAATTCAGGAGACATGTTTTTTCTAAGGATAGCACACTGAACTAGTTGAAGTGTGCTCCAACGGCATCCTCACCTGCATTTGCTAATCCCCTTTGGAGAGTTTGATGGTCACATTTGTGGGCAAGGCCAGCCCAGCGGCGATTTCTACAGCCTTGATGATCCCCGATGGCACCGGGCAGGCCGCGTGGCTGCAATATTCGATGCTCTTCTCATAAGTTTGGGGCAGTGCCCGCCGGAAAGAGATTTCCTGGTAGGGGTTGACTTCGGGTAAGTTTTCGGCCAGGCGCGTGATGGCTTTACACTCGCTGGTGATGCTGAGTTGGCAAACTTTGCCTTGCATTTCGGCTTCCACTTGGGTGGAAAATCCACAATTTCCGGCAAAAATTTCGGCGTGACCTTTGGGCATGGTTGACTCCTATTTTGGGTAAGAATTTCTAAACACAAAGGGCACGAAGTACACAATGTTTTTAAAAGCTTCTCTTTGTGACCTTTGTGTACTTTGTGTTTAAATTACCGCGGAATTTCTTTTCATAGATTAGCGGTTAAAATCGCCCCCAATTCTATCAGCCTAGCGCCCGTTTGCCAGCGCCAAAAATACATCTTCCAGGGTGGGCTCGGTGGTGGTGATTTTCGCCCCCGAAATTCCTGCGACTTTCAAGGCCGCGTTCAAATCTTGCTCCTGCACCTCGGGCGTGCTGATCACCCGCAAATGTGCGCTAGCTAAACCCGTGCGAAGTACGCCGGGGCAAGCCTCCAGAGCGGCTAGCGCGGGCAACAGCGGCTCCACCCATACATCCCAGGCCAGCCCGGGCAGCGCCGAACGTTTCAACGCCGAGGGTGTATCCATCGCCAGCAGCTTGCCGTAGCTCATGATCCCCACCCGGCTGCAATACTCGGCCTCATCCATGTAGTGCGTGGTCACAAACGCGGTGACCCCTTCTTCCACAAACTCGTAGATCAAATCCCAAAAATCGCGGCGGGCGGTGGGGTCCACCCCCGAG
Source organism: Chloroflexota bacterium (assembly GCA_003513015.1). Taxonomy (GTDB): domain Bacteria; phylum Chloroflexota; class Anaerolineae; order Anaerolineales; family UBA11858; genus UBA11858. Next base: position 341 of record DOTA01000334.1, on the reverse strand, counting down.
GTTGGTTCGTCCAAAAAGAGCAACTTGGGGCGGTGCACAATCGCCGTGGCCAGCGCCAAACGCTGCCGCCATCCCACGGGCAGCGAACCGGCGCGCTCTTTCAATACCCCGCGCAGCCCCAAACGATCTAGCGTGGCTTCGATGTGCGCCCGCTCGCGCACGCCATACACCCCGGCGTAAAAACTCAGGTTTTCCCAGGCAGTCAATTCATCGTAGAGCGCAAACTTTTGCGACATGTAGCCCACGCGTTGCCGGATTTCCTCGGGATTGGCCTCGATATCGTACCCCAGCACCTGTGCTGACCCCGCGCTAGGTCGCAGCAGCCCCATCAACATGCGGAT
>DOTA01000084.1 GCA_003513015.1 Chloroflexota bacterium | reverse complement strand
TGCCCGCGGGGTTATCTAAAAAAAGAGCAGCTTTTTTCAATGCAGGGAATTGGGAACGAATTAAGTTTAGATCTAGATGCATTTGTTTTCTCCAAGGTGAAATCTACGAATATACCAAGTATACCTTGTTTGGAAATCTTCCTTTCTCTTCATTTTTGTCATTTCCAAGCAACTTGTCAAGCATTCCAACTACCATTTGGTATTCTTCTATTTCTGGCTCGCTCTGTTGGGGTAATATAACTGGTTAAACTGATGACGTAACACAAAAGCACTTCATTAGCCACTTACAATTGCTATGTTGAAAGGGTAGATGTAAAACCAAAATTGCCTTTTGAGTTACTGGATGAAGGGGAAAAAGGAGATTTATCATTATGTGTATGTGAGACTGTTTTTTANNGTCGGCGGTTTACGACAAGCTAATGCAATCAAGTACGCTGCTTTCTCTTCATCCAGTGTTAGCTCAGGCTGTGGATGTGGCTTATCTTCTAGTGCGCTTCACTGTAGCGGATCCGCATGCGGCGCACGGTCTGTTCACTGATGTAGAGAGCTTGGCTGATTTCAGCGTCTGTTTTGCCTTCATCCGTCTTTAGCAAAAATAGGCGCTCGACGAATGACTGCTGCTTTGTTACGACCCGTTGAAACGATGGCCAATAATTTCTTGGGTTCTTGCGGTGAAAGATGGACTTCATGTTTTTGATTTTGCATGAACACAGCTTATCCTCACCCTACATTTTCATCAAGTTGAGGTACTAGCTGATAAAAACGGTAGGTCAAGGTATCCTTTCGAAAATCGCTAAATAACCGAAGGAGAACAGCATGACCTACACCGATGATTTTATCTTACCAACCGAAATAGTCGAACAAATCGCTGAGCAAGGGTTTGAATATCTACCAGAGTTGATCTGCATCAGCGTGAAGGTGGTATCTAACGAACATGAGGAAATTATCTGTGAGCTCAAACTGCTAGATGGGCAATGATGCTATTGCCAACAGACACAGAGACTGCCAATCTTAGAAAAATTGGCAGTCTCTGTAAAAAATCTTTAGATTTATGTTTATGCGTGCGGCATCGGGTTGCAGAAACACCCGGTGGAGTAGCGTTCGAGCGAGTCCATCACGGCCACGGCGGACATGCTGACGATGTCGCGCACATCGGCGCCGCGCACCGCATCTTCCAGGGTCCGGGCCTCGGTTTCTACCGCGAAGCGTTCCTTATATTTGTTGAGATCGGTGCGCCCCGAGTGGATCACGCCGCGGCTGTCAACCATCAACACATTTTCGAGTTTGACGCCCAACCGCACCGCGAGATTCGCACAAGAAATGGCTGAGGCGCCGGCCCCCGAGATGGCGATTTTAATATCTTTGATCTTTTTGCCCACCACTTCCAGGCTGTTGAGCAACCCGGCGCTGGAGATGATCGCGGTGCCATGTTGAGCATCGTGGAAAACGGGGATATCCAGCAGCTCTTTGAGGGTTTCTTCGATATAGAAACACTCGGGGGCCTTAATGTCTTCCAGGTTGATCCCGCCAAAGGTGGGGGCTATCGCCTTCACCACCTGGATGATCTCATCGGGTTCATGGGAATCCACTTCGATGTCAAATACGTCAATATCCGAGAAGACCTTGAAGAGCACCCCCTTCCCTTCCATCACCGGCTTGGAGGCCAGCGCCCCGCGATCTCCCAACCCCAAAATCGACGTACCATTGGAAACCACCGCTACTATATTGCCTTTGGAGGTTTACTCGTAGGCCAATTCAGGGTGGTCAGCGATCTTCAACACCGGGAAGGCTACCCCGGGCGAATAGGCCAGCGAAAGGTCCCGCTGGGTGCCCAACGGCTTCGTAGGAAGAATCGCGACTTTGCCCGACTTGCCATCTAAACGATGGTATTCCAGGGCATCTTCTCGAGTGAATTTACTCATTTGCTTGCTCATTAAATCTACAGAGTAGTTTCTTTTGTTATCTTCTCTGATGACAATGATTTGTTTTCAAGGGGTCTCGTTTGCATAGATTATCCAAAATACCTGCCTTTTTGGCTAAACCTGCGTGGTCAAGCAACGCAAAATCAGACCGCAAAGGGCAAGAACGAAACAACGGAATCTACCAAGCGCTCATGTAAATTTTGAGCACAATCGTTTTTATTCTTTTCCCAAACGTAGCAGTTTATCGCTGTCGCTCTGGCGAAAAGAGGTAATTTCAACGTAGCCTAATTTATCGAGTTCTTTGCGAATTTCGGCCTCATTGCCGCCGCGCTCTTTTACATCCATATAGCCAAAGTCGGTGTCATCCAGGTTCGAGATCGCCAACGATACAATATAGCTGCCGGCATTTGATAAAGCCTGGATAAATGGGGCGAGATGGCCTTTTTGATTTGGTAGCTTGGCCTCGATGCGTGACCCCGATTGGCCCCCGCCGGTGATTTCGATAAAGGTTCTGAAGATATCAGCAATGGTAATGATTCCCACCAGGGTTTCATCACGCAACACCAGGAGCGAATCAATTTCATTGAGGAGCATGAAGTTAGCTGCATTGGTAATGCTGCAAGATTCATCAACGGCGAGAACCGGACTTTTCATGATACTTTCCATCGTGACGTTTTCTAACAAAGAAGCAATCTCGAAAACTCTAAGTGTCGTTACGGGGGAAGGTTCAGCGCGCAGCATGTCACCTCGGGTAACAATGCCAACCGGATTCCCTTTTTTGTCAACAATGGGGAGATGCTTGATATGGTTATTCTTCATTAAGCGTAAAGCTTCGTTATAGTTGGTTTTTGGATTTGCGACGATTGGATTAAGGGTCATTCGATTTTTGACGCGCATGTTGAATTACTCCTTTTTGGGGAAAACATTTTTCTGTTTCGTTTGATTTATCAGCAGTTACCCACGGTATTTGCTGACTACTTGCGTAGCGCTGATTCTATCTTTTGTCCTACCTGTTCCAAGGGCTAAGCATGATCGAAACAGGTAATTTCTAATGGGCTTTGTCAGTTTGTGATCTGGCTTCAGTGACGAAACTCAGATATTGGTGATCATTTCTACCTCAGCAGAAATCTCCCGAACACGGGCTAAAATTTCCGGTGCAACCTCCAGCATTCTTTCTTGCGATAACCTGTAAGATGGGCCCGCCACCGCAACGGAAGCAATTGGCTGATGATTTAGATTCATGATGGGGACAGCAATGGCATTAATGCCCTCTTCATATTCTTGCAGGGAGAGCGCAAATCCTTGGTTACGGATAGGATAAAAACTTTCAATCAATTTTCCTGGTGAATCTAATGTGTACTCAGTGTGTTTATCCATTCCTTGATCTATAACGCGCTGCACAACTTCGTCACTAGAGAACGCCAGAATTGCTTTCCCAGATGCTGTGCAAAAAGCAGGAAGCCGTTGCCCAGTAGCCGCCGCCAATTTGACGCGTTGCTGGCTTTCGATCACTCGGAGATAAACCATATCGGTTCCATCGAGAATGGATAGGCTAACCGTCTCTCGAAATTGTTCGCTTAATCGTTGCAGATAAGGGGTTGCAATTTGACGGAGGTCATTGTGTTCCAAGGTAAGATATGCCATTTGAAACATTTGGATGCCTAGTCGATAAGCACCGGTTGCAGAATTTCTCTCCACAAAACTTTTTTCTTCCAAGGTTGCTAAAAGGCGATGTACCGTGCTTTTGTGTACCCCAATTTGTTCCGAAATTTGAGTCATNNCACAGAGATGATAAATTGTCAATTACCTCCAACCATCAGCAAATTTCACCCTGAATTCTTGCCTAAGCATTGACAAACCTACTAGGTTTTGCTATATTATGTGTGTCTCGCTTTGTGAAACATCGTCTCATATAATGAGAACTCAAGTGTTTTCAAAATGTTCGTAACCCACACTGTTCAATGAGGAGGATTGCATGTCCGAAACTTATACCCTGGCCGAAGCAACCATGAAAGTCATCCAAGATCGACGCAGCATTCGGGATTATACCGATGAACCCGTTTCTGAAGCTGATCTGGAGATGATCCTGGAAGCAGCCCGACAGGCCCCATCTGGTGAAAATGCCCAACCCTGGCGTTTTGTGATCGTCAAAGATCTTGAAACCCGCAAACAAATCGGTGCAATTGCCGGAGGCGGCAGTGGCCGCCGGTTTACGGCGGAGTTTGTCACCCATAAAATGCAAGCCCGTTTTACCGGTTTGCAAGATGAGGAAAAGAAGAAAAAAGCATTTGAGAAGCTGACATCGGGCAAAGTATCCACCTTTTTGGCCGCGGCACCGGTGAATATCGTAGTTTGCGGCAAAAAAGATGTCTGGGATATGCCTTATGATACTTCAGCCGCCATCGAGAATATGCTGCTGATGGTGACTGCCTTAGATTTAGGCGCTTGCTGGGTGATTGCTCCCTGCATTGATATTCGCGATGAAGAGCGCATGAAATCACTGCTGGGCTTGCCGGAAGGCTACAAGGCCGTCAGCATCATCGGTGTGGGCCATCCTACTCGACCTCACCGCCCGCGTCCCCGTCTATCCATGAACGAGTTGGTTTTCTCCGAGAGTTGGGGTGAACCCTATTATGAGGAACAAGCATGAGCGACAAAAAAATCTCCCTGGAATATGCCAACGCCATCATTTATGATTTAGAAAAAGCTTTTTGGGATGAGCGCGGTAAAGGCGCACGCTTCCGCACCACCAAGGTTGGGCATGCCTTTTTTATGAATAAGATTCTTCCTGCAATCGAATCGACTGATTTGGAAGAAATTTTGGGCGTGATCGAGAATATCCTTCAAGAAGAAGGCCTTGTTTCCTCGATATCTCATGAGATGGAAGACCGTCTGTTGCGCGTTCGAGTGGAAGGTTATGTGCATCACGAAGTTGGCGAGATGATGCAGGCGCATGATATCGAACCCTTCACCTGCGTACCGGCGAATCTGATTGTCCTGGCAATCGAGGAAAAACTGGATCTTCCGGTTGAATTGGCCGAAATTAAGATCGAAGATGGTGTTTGGAATCTGCTTCTGGTATTGTTTGAAGGCCGTCCAACTCTGGATTAGGAGATTTACATGACAAAGGTGACAACGCTTTCTGAGGCAGTGGCTTCTATCCCTCAAGGCGCGCATGTGGCTTTGTCTGGATTTGCCACTGCCCGTTGCGCAATGGCTTTTGCGCACGAAGTGATTCGCCAAGACCTCAAAGAGCTAACGGTTTCTCAGTGTGTGGGCGCGATGGATGCCGATATCCTGGCGGGTGCTGGCGTGTTATCTCGCATCATTTACGGCGGCGGTTCGCGCGGCCGTACCGGGCAGCACTTCTGTCTGAACCGGGCCATTGAGCAAGGCACGATCATCGCAGAAGAATATAGCAGCCTTTCGATGGCCTTCCGCTACCTGGCCGGTTCGCTGGGCTTGCCCTTCATCCCTATTCGCTCGCTGCAAGGCTCCGATATCCTCAAGCATGTTCAGGAGGTCGCGCCTGATACCACCGGAACCATCACAGACCCGTTTACAGGGGATGATTGGCTGGTTTTGAAACCCCTATCACCCGATGTCGCTGTGGTGCAGGTACAGGTCGCGGATGAAGAAGGCAATGCCCAAATTTTAGGCCCCCGTTGGGAAAACGAAGAGCAAGTTAAGGCCAGCAAGCGCACGATCGTCATCACCGAACGCCTGGTTTCGACCGAAATGATCCGGCGCGAACCGGATCGCACGCTTGTCTCAGGATTTCGGGTTTCGCATGTAGTCCAACTGCCCTTTGCCGCGCATCCCAGTTCGGTTTTCCAGGCTTACGATTTCGACGAGGCGCATATCGATCTATACGCTAAAGCCTCGAAAACCGCGGAGGGATTCCAGACCTATCTGGATCAGTATGTATACGGTGTGAAAGATCACTGGGAATATCTGGAAAAAGTTGGCGGCATGCAGCATCTAAACAGCTTGATTGCTGACCCGCTTTTAGGGTATTAAAGTCCGAGGAGATGAACATGACAGTCGCAAAAGAATATGCCTCCTTCGAACTGATGGCCGCTGCCGGAGCACGCGAGCTAAAAGATGGCGAGATCGTCGCCGTAGGCCTGGGATTGCCGGTGGTTGCCGCTTTCCTGGCGAAAGCCTCCCATGCCCCCAATATCACCATTCTGCTTGAGTTAGGTGTTGTTGATCCTGAACCCCTGGAAATTGGCGTTCATGGGCTTTCCGATCCGCGCATCTGGTACCGCGCAAAAATTCACGCCAGTTTTGTGGATATGCTTGGCGCGGTTTTGCACCGAGGTTTGGTGGATGTGGGCTTTTTAGGTGGTCTCGAAATTGATGCCTACGGGAATCTGAATACCACTTTGTTAGGTGACCCCAAAGGAAAATTCCGCCGTTTTACGGGCAGTGGTGGCGGCAATGATATTGCTTCGAGCGCGCGGCGCACCGTGATGATTATGCGGCACGATGCGCGCAAGCTCAACGAAGCGGTTTCTTTTATCACCAGCCCCGGTTATCTGCGCGGTGATGGGGAACGGAGCGCCCTCGGGCTTACGGGCGGCCCCAGTCGGGTGATCACCGATAAAGCCGTTTTGGGTTTTGATCCTGAGAGCAAGCGCATGAAAATCGAATCGATTCACCCGGATACCAGCCTCGAGGATGTTCTGGAAAACATGAACTTTAAACCAATTGTGCCGGACGATTTGCCCATTACTGAACCCCCCACCGAGGAACAGGTGCGCTTGATCCGCGAGGAAATCGATCCCAAAGGGAATTATGCCTAACCAGTTTATATTTTATCGGTAAAGGAGTATTAAAAATGCCTTACGTTGTTACGGATGAATGTATTCTCTGCGGAGCCTGTGTGGTCGGCTGTGAGAGTGATGCCATCACCGAAGGAGAAACTCGGGCTTATATTAACCCGGAAATCTGTGTCGAATGCGGCACTTGTGAGCGCAACTGCGTTTCGGAAGCGATCATTTATGTGGATGAGGAAGAAGCCGAACGCATCTGGGCTGAGCTTGGTCCCGGTGACCGGTTTTCATAATCTGTTTATTTTTCATCTTTCTCCGAGGGGGGCTCCTTAACGGTGGCCTGTGATCTCTCGCAGGCCACCGCTTTTTTGGAGGGGTGGAAAAACAACTTCACCGTCTCATAGTATAATACCGCCCAATTTATTGGCTGGTATCCCTTGTGAAAGCTGGAAAATTATGAAAGATCAAAGCGAATATAACGTCAGGGCCGTTGAACGGGCACTCTTAATCCTGGATTGCTTCGATAGTGAAAACCCGGAGCGAGGGGTCTCCGAAATTGCCCAGGCGGTTGATTTACACAAAGCAACCACCCATCGGATCGTTACCACGTTGCTGAATTACGGATACCTGGAACGCACTGAAGATGATCAACGTTACCGCCTGGGTTTGAAGCTGGCTAGTTTGGGTTGCCAAGTCATCGACCAGATGGATTTGCGCCAGGAAGCGCTCCCCTACATGAACAAACTGGTAGAACAGTGGAATGAAACCTGTGATCTGAGTATTTTCGATCAAGAGCGCGTGTTTTATGTAGAGGTGCTACACAGCAATCACGCTTTAACGATTTCAGCCGCAGTGGGGCAGCGTCTACCGGCATATTGCACAGCCAGCGGCAAGTTATTCTTAGCCTATCTGCCTCCCGATAAGCTAAACGTAATTCTCAGTAACCCGATGCCGGCCCATACCCCCAAAACGATCACCTCCCCCGATAAGCTGCGTGCCGAGCTTGAAACCATTCGCCAGCGCGGCTATAGCTTTGATGAGGGCGAATTAGAAGATGGGATTAGAGCNNCCAGAACGCATTCCTGAAATCTTGGCTTCACTGGTTCAGACAACGCAAGCAATTTCAAACCGTTTAGGGTGGAAAATTTAGAGATTTTTAACCAGATCGCGCACTTCATGGAAAAATGAATCCAGAGATCAAAATTCGCGCGGCAACTTGGGCGGATCAACCGTCAATTGTGGATTTTCTCAGACAAATGAATTTGCGCGGGGAAGATATCTTGATTCCTGGCACCCGCTATTGGCTTGCCCAAACCGCGGATCACGCGCTGGTCGGGAGCGCCGGCCTGGAATTTGGGGAGGGTGCATGTTTACTCCGAAGTGTGGCCGTCGCCTCAGATTACCGGATGACGGGGCTGGGCCGCGAATTGGTGAATACCGCCCTGGCTTACGCGCGGGAAATAGGCTGCAAAACCATCTATTTGTTCAGCGTCAGTTCAGGTAGTTATTGGCTAAGAATGGGGTTCCAAAAAATCCCCGTCGATGAACTGACCCAGGCCTTACCTGAAATCCCCCAGGTTTTGAGATTTGCCGCCATCGGAAAGCTGGCTACAGAAACGGGCTGGAAAAAAGAAATCTAAAAACAAGAAGCCGAGTTTTTGGCGAAGCACTCCCGTAGGGAGCCAAAAACTCGGCTTCTTGGGTGTTTCCGAAACATCGTATCCTGCTACACTAAAACCCCAACCCCTCCGCCGAAACTTTGAGTTCCTCGCTGAGCGATTTCAGCGCTTTTTGCACGCCGGGCGCAATTTCCACGCCGTTCTCCATGACATGTTTGGCGTTGTAATATTCCTTTTCGCCCGCGGTATAAATCCGGGGTTGGCCGGGCACTTTCGGGGAGTTGCGCAACTCGCGCATGATATCCCCGGTGATTTTGCGATACTCATCCAGCGGGATAAAATTCTCGATATTGATCGCCAGGAAGAAGTGTCCGATTCGCAGGAATTGGTAATTCCCTTGTTCGTCCACATCATTCAGCCCCCACAGATAAGTGCCGTTTTGGAAAGCCGCCGAGAAAATCTCGACCATCGTGGCTAATCCATACCCTTTGTGCCCGCCAAATAGCTCGCCCATCCCGCCGACCGGCAGCAAAGCGACCTCGGCGTTGTTCATACGTTTGATCATCCCTGCTGAATCCGTTTCCGAATCCCCATTTTGGTTGACCACCCACCCTTCAGGGATCGGCTTGCTCGCCCGGGCCGCGATTTCGATTTTACCGCGCGGCGCCACCGATGTGGCGGCATCATACAAATAGGGGAATTCCTCATCCGTGGGCACGCCCACCGCAATCGGATTTGTCCCCAGCATGGGCTTGACCCCAAAGGTCGGGGCCGTGGAGGGGTGTGCGTTAGTAAAGCTCATCCCGGCTAACCCGGCTTTGACGGCCATCATCGGGTAATAGCCCGCCGCGCCGTAATGGCTGGAATTGCGCACCGCGACCGCCCCCAGCCCGTATACTTGCGCTTTCTCAATCGCCATCTGCATGGCATGGTACCCCACCACCATCCCCATGCCGCAGCCGCCATCGATGACCGCCGTGGTAGGCGATTCTTTCACCACCGTCCAATCGGTGAGGGGCAGTTGCAGCCCTTTTTTGATGCGTTCGTTATACATTCGCAGGTGCGCGATGCCGTGCGATTTGATCCCCCACAAATCCGCGGTGAGCAGCACATCGGTGATGATTTCCGCATCTGCGCCGGGCACGCCCATTTTGAGCAGCGCTTCTATGGTGAAACGGGTTAGTTGATCGACAGGAACATAAGCATTCTCTTCAGACATCGGGGGCCTCCCAAAATTTAGACTAAACCGGGAACATTTTGCCCGGATTGAGGATATTCAGCGGGTCAAGCGCCTGTTTGATTTGTTTCTGCAATTGGAGGGATACCGGCCCGAGGGCCTGTTCCAGATAGGGACGTTTGAGCAAACCCACCCCATGCTCACCGGAGAGCGTGCCCCCCACCGCCAGTGAAACCGCAAAGATTTCCGCGACCATTTTTTCGACTTTAGCCCATTGTTCGGGATCGCGTTTGTCGAACAGCACGTTGGGGTGCAAATTGCCATCGCCCGCGTGACCAAAAATCACGATAGGCAGCCCGTAATTCTCGCTGATCTCCCGGATGCGCTGCACCACCTCAGGGATGGCGCTGCGCGGCACGGTGATATCTTCGCCGAGTTTGTTGGGCGCTTTGCGGGCCAGCGCGGGAGAGATCGAGCGGCGCGCTTTCCACAGGTTATTGCGCTCTCCAGGGGTTTGCGCCACTTTGACGGATCGCGCCCCTTGCTGCTCGCAGATTTGGGCGGCGGTGGCCGCTTCTTGCAGAACCGTTTGCTCGTCTGAGCCGTCAGTTTCGATTAAAAGCGTGGCCTCTACATCGGTGTTGAGGCCCAATTTCATGGCCTCTTCGATGCACACAATCGCCGTTTGATCCATCAACTCCAGGGTTGCGGGGACGATCCCCGCGCTGAGGATGGCGTTGACGGTTTTCGAGGCGTCGGCCAGCGAGTCGAACTCGGCCAGGGCGGTGCGGGCAAATTGGGGTTTGGCCACCAGCCGCAATAAGGCCTCGGTAATCAGGCCGAGGGTCCCCTCAGAGCCGGTGAACAAGCCCTTCAAATCGTAGCCGGTCACATCTTTGATGGGCTTCCCCCCGGTTTTTAGGATGCTCCCATCGGCCAGCACCACCGTCAAACCCAGGACGTAATCGCCGGTGACGCCATATTTCAGGCAGCGCGGTCCGCCCGCGTTACAGGCGATGTTCCCCCCAATAGTCGAATGTTTGATGCTGGAGGGGTCGGGCGGGTAAAATAACCCGATTTTTTCAACTTCGGCCTGCAAAGTGGCCGTGATTACGCCCGCTTCGGTGAGCACGGTGGCATTTTGGGTATCGATTTCCAAAATCCGGTTCATGCGCGTCAGGCTGATGACGAGGCTGCCTTCCGGCATCGGGATCGACCCGGCCGCCAGCCCGGAACCCATGCCGCGCGCTACCACCGGCAGCCGTTCCGCCGCAGCCAGTTTCACCACCTGNNTCCGGGGTGTGCAAAACGGCCTCCGGGCCCAAAATTTTTGTGAGTTGATCGATAATTTCTTTTTTCATGGCCGAATTTCCAAATATTTCACCGCAGAGCACACGAATTGATTTAACATGGACGGTTCATTCTTCGCGTTCAGGCGGGTTTTGCCTGCCTTCGCGCTCTTCGCGGTTATTCACCATAGGCTTCATCCAGCAGTGTGATCGGGTGCACCACGCGCACCGCTAATCCGTTGCGCTGGATACCGGTGGTTAATTGCATCTGGCAACCCGGGCAGCCGGAGGCCACGATCTGTGCCCCGGTGCTGTTAAGGTTGTCCATTTTACGGTCGAGCACTTTGGTGGAAGTTTCGTAATGGGTGATCAATTGGCTGCCTGCCGACCCGCAGCACCAATCGGCTTCGGGCATTTCCACAAATTCCAGCCCGTCGATGAGTTTCATCAGGGAGCGCGGTTCCTCCCAAACGTGCTGTGCCCGGCGCAAATGGCAGGGATCGTGGTAAGTGACGCGCGCTTCCACCCGTCCCGTGGGTTTTTCGAGCGGGATAGTCGCCAAATATTCGCTGATATCGCGTACTTTCGCGCTAAAAGCCTCGGCCCGCGCCGCCCATTCCGGGTCATCCGCCAGGATTTCCCCGTATTCCTTCAACGTGGAGCCGCAGGTGGCGCAATCCGTGATGATGACTTCCAGGTCATAACGCTCGTAAACCGCGATATTATGCCGCGCCTGCTCGCGTACCTGATCCATCTGCCCGTACCCGCGTGCCGGCATCCCGCAGCAAACCACATCTTCGGGCGTGGTCACCTCGCAGCCATTGCGCGCCAGCACCCGCGTGCTGGCCGAACTCTCTTCGGCGAAGAGCAAACTTTGCGCGCAGCCCAAAAAGAACCCCACCTGATGGCGTTTTTCGCCTTTGGCCGCGGTCACTTCCGGCAGCACCCGGCGCAGTGGGCGTTGGGGAATTGAAGGTAGCTGCGCCTCCAAATCGCGCAACTGCTCCGGCAGCAGTTTCCGCAGCCCGAGGGCATAAAATAGCTTGCGGAGGCCCAATCGCTGGTACAGGCGCAGCGGCCAGGTCGCCGCCTCCATCCGTTGCGGGCGCGGGATCAACCCGCCAAACAGGGCGTGCTTCCAGCCAGAGGGTTCGATCTGCTCTTGCACGTGGCGCATCGAAAGCGCCAAATCGCCGGGATGAATGCCCACCGGGCAAATATCGTTGCAGGCCATGCAACCAAAACAACTGTACATCTGCTCGGTCAGGTTCGGGCTGAGTTCCAATTGCCCATCCAGCCCTTTGCGGGCCAGCGCCACCCGCCCGCGCGGCGAAGCCGTCTCGGTGAGATACTCGCGGTAGGTTGGGCAAACCGACAGGCACAAACCGCAGCGGATGCAGTTCAAATAATCGGTTTCGGCGGGTTTTTCCAGATTGCTGAGAAAGCTCATATTTACATCAAATTCCTGGTGACTGACAAAAATTTCAACACGGAGACACAGAGTACACGAAGTTTTCTCTGTGAATACACGAAGAATCTCCGTGCTCTCCGTGTCTCCGTGGTTCACTTATGAGATTTGTCGGTCAATCAAATCATACTCACCACTGGGTTGCGTCAATAATCGCTTTGATGATGCCATCCGCGTGGGTTTCGTACATCTCAAAGGCTTTATCGGCCTCGCGCATGGCGAAATGATGCGTTACCAGCGGGGCCAGTTCATCCTGAAATTCCAAAAAGAGATCGCGGGCGCGCTCCAAATAAGTTTGCCAATCTGGCGTGACTACGGCTACCAGATTTAGATTTTTGCGGAAAAAGGTTTCATACTCGATGGTATACGCGGGTTGATCGGGGACACCAAACGCCAGGAGGGTGCCCTGTTTTTGGATTAACTCGAATCCATCGTTGATCGTGTCCATTTGGTGGCCGACGGCCTCCACCAGGATTTCAGTTGGATCCCATTGATCGGGGTTTTGCCGGGCGAGATGGATCAATTCGATACTGCGCATCGCATAGGTGCGCGCCCCCCCTAATTTTTCGACCACCGCGCAGCGTTCCGCAATGGGGTCAACCCCGACGATGGGGCCAGCGCCGCGCTTTTTGAGCAGCCAGCTAAAAAATAAGCCAATCGACCCCAGGCCGATCACCGCCACCGATTTGCCGGTAACATCTCCCAGGCGATCCACCGCGTTAATTACCGTCGAGAGCGGTTGGATCAGGCAGCAGGCCGCTTTGTTCTCCACCTCGCCGGGCAGTTGCACGGCTTTGGAGTCTTGGGCGGTGAAAAATTCTGCCAGCCCCTGATCCTTTTCGGGAATGGCAACCACCCAATCGCCAGGGACGAAGCGCGCCGAGGTGCTTTCAACCACCTGTCCCACACATTCATGGATGGGCATTCCCCAGGCAAGGGGATAATTATCGTAACGCGGGTGCTTCTTGAACCGTTTGCCCCCGCTAAAAAAGGGGATATCGCTGCCGCACATCGAAAACCAGGTGGATTGCACCAAAATCTGGCCTGATACACTGGCATCCAACTGGGGCTGCGGTATTTCTATTTGCGCAAAAGTACGCGGTTGGAGAACCTGCAAAGCTTTCATCAAAACACCTTATTCGTTTGAAGTGGGGGTGGGTTCGATCACCGGGAGGGTGAGCATGGCATGGGGGACGATCAGCACCTCGCAGGTTTCCCCCAGGCTTTGTGCGGCCAATGCCAACGCCGCTTCCATCGTTTCCGCCGGGATCATTTTGCAGTCGCGCACCAACTCGGGGTGCTCGCTGCCCACGATGATAATCGGGTTATGTTCTAGCACTTTGGCGAGCACAAACGCGCGCTGCTGGCCGGGCGGGTACCCATTTTGGCGCGCATCCTCCAGGATTGATTGAACATCGGGGGCGTCGCGCATCGCCGCCAAAAAACGTTGTTCGCCCACCCCCTCGCCAGCGCCCTCTTCGCAACGGGCCGGAATGATGAAAAATCCGCCCGGGCGCACGACCGGAATGGGTGCAAAGAACAAATATGTTGGAGCGCGGCTAGCTTGATAGAGGTTGCTGTCTTTGGGGAATCCCACGCCGCCGATGGCAATATCATATTGACGCGCAATGGGCACTTCGTACACCGATTTGGCGAATGTTACCAGTTCCTGGAAGGCCAGTTCGGGATCGCCCGCGGCAACTTTCAAGATGCGTTTTTCATCATCCAGTACCACATTTAAGATGAAGCGCAAGCCCGCTTTTTGGGCGGCTTCGGTTATGGCTTCGTGGAAGGGGTTGCCCTCGATACGCCCCAGCCGCGTGCCGGGGTGATCAACGAAGGCCGGGCCATGCGTGTGCGCGATGAGGGCCTCGCCCGCGGCACCCACGGCCAGGGTTTTGCGCCCGCCCGAGTAGCCTGCATATTGGTGAGGTTCCACAATCCCCGTGGCGATGAGCAAATCCGCTTCCACGGCAGCGCGGTGCGCCAATACCGGCACACCCCCGGCGGTGAGGCCCAAATCCACCAGCGCTGCGGGGTTTTGGGGTTCGTTATCAATCACGCGGTACCGATTAACTATCTCGCTACCTAGCTTGGTGATCTTTTCTGCAGTGGAGGAGGGACGGTGCATGCCGATCCCGCATAGCAGGGTGATGTCTTCATCTTTTACACCAGCTTTTTCTAATTCCGCTAACAACGCTGGCACGAGAAGATGATCCGGGCTGGCGCGGGTGATGTCGGTGAAGACAATGCACACGCGCTGCCCCGGGGCGGCAAGTTGGCGCAAGAGTGGCGAGCCAATGGGGTTTTCCAGGGCTTTTCGAATGGCCTCCTGGGGAGCTTCTATAGGTGTGACGGGTTTCGAGGCGATGACCATGCCCTGCATGGTTGATGGAAGTTCGAATTTAATCGAAGA
>DOTA01000298.1 GCA_003513015.1 Chloroflexota bacterium | reverse complement strand
ATCGTATTCTTCCAGCACGCGTAAAGCCCCATGGTAAGCATAGGCGCGCACCCCGCCACCCTGGAAAACCAGATTCTTGAAGGGGTAACGGGAAGGAAGTGAAAGCAAGGATTTGGGGGTACGCATTTTCTTAGGTTTCAGGTGGCAAGTTTCAAGTTGCAGGTAAACAGGTCTTTTCCGGGTTTACGTTTCTACATGTTTACCTGTTTATGTTTATCACACAATATTCACNNGACCAGCGTTTGCAGGCGCGCGCCCTTGCGCTGGGCCAGCACTTCCGAGAGCGCCAGCCGGATGGCAAAATTGACCCGAAAGGCCTCGCCGCCTGAAAACATCTCATAATCGCGCGTCCCGGCGCTATCGGAGATGATGATATCGAGCGTTTCCTTGAGATCGTCGCGGGTTTTGAGTTCGCGCTGGGTCTGGAAGCGCACCGACATGCTGCCATCGCTGAGACGCTCTAAAATCTCGTTGGCTTTGGCCTCAATTTGAGGCAAGGCTTGCTCAATTAGCAAAGCCGGCACGCCATCTTTGCCGAAGGCGCGTTCCAGTTGTTTGTGTTGGTTGACTTGATGTGCCAGGGTCTCGCGCTCGGCCTCCAAATTTTTGCGGCGCTTTTTGAGATCCGCCAACACGTTGACTTTTTGTTGCGCGGCGCCCACCTCCATGCGCAGGCGGTTTTCCTGCTGCTGGATGGTCAGTAAATCCATTTGGGCCTGACGCAAATCGGGGGCCGAGGCTTCGGCCGCGGCCAGACTTGCCACAACCTCATCATAAACGATTTGTTGGGCCTTAATTTCTGTTTGCAGCTTGTTGCTTGTAGATTGTAGATTCGCAATCTCATCTTCGAGCGGTGCCAGTGCCGCCTCGGCGCGCTCCAGGGCACGTTGATCTGCCTCGGCGGCGGGGTTGGCGGCGGCGCGGCGGATTTCATCGTGGGCAGCAGCATCGTAACCGATTCCCTTGAGTTCGGCATCGATCGCAGCCAGTTCGGCGCGCGCTTCTGGGGCGAAAGATTCGGATTGAAGATCGGCCAAGATCGTTTCTAGGCGCGGCTTTCCCTCACCTTCCCAAGCTTGGGCTTGTGCTCCAATTTGGGCAAGTTGGTTTTCGAGTTTGTTGAGCTCCGATTTTTGGTCCAGCAAATCATCATCGAGCGCAGCCAAACTTGCCACTTGTATCTTGAAGCTTGCCACTCGCTGATCGGCCTCCTTCAGCAACTCGCGGTTGGCGCGCCACTTATCGCCCATGGCTTTGCCCAGAGTTTCCAGTTCTTCAATCAGAGTTTTGCGCTCTACCGGGCTGAGCGGCTGGCCGCACAGCGGGCAAACCGCGCCCTCGGTACCGCTGAGTTGGTCGATGCGGGCTTTGAGATCGTCCATTTCGGCTTTCAGGCGCGGGTTTTCAGCCTTGGCATTGGCCAGGGCTTCTTGGGCCTCGGCAAGTTCGGTTTCAAGGGATTTGCGTTCCGCCAATTGGGCTTCAAGATCAGTGATGGAGGATTGAAGATTCTCTGCCTGCAACTTGAAACCTGCCACCTGCGCCTCTTGCAACTTGTAGCTGGCAGCTTGTCCCTGAAGATTTTCCAACGCTTGGGTGAGACGCGCTTTTTCGGCCTCGATGCTGGTCAGCGGCCTCTGACGGCGTTTTTCTTGCTCGCGGAATTGTGCGGCGATTTCGTCCCAGCGGGCCAGTTCGGCGCGGGATTCCTGCAAAATCTGGTAGGTTTCTTGGATCTGGGTTTGACGGGCGATAATTTGGGCGTGCGTTTCCCGCTCTTTTTGGCGGGATTCAACCCGGAGTTCCAGTTCGGACATCCTTTTTTGGGCGGAATCCAACTGACGGGCCAGCGTATCCACCAGTTTGCGCTGTTCCTCCAGGGTCGTGGATATCTTCCGAATATTATCGAGGGTAGTTTCCTGCGTGGCGCGGGTTTGAGCGAGGCGCGCTAGTTCGCTTTCGAGTTCGGCCAGCCGTGCTTTGCGGGTGGTCTCTTCGCTGAGTTCGGCGTTGATTTCGGAGAGGCGGCCATCGAGCACGGTGATTTGCCCATCGAGGGTTTTGCGGCGGGCGGCGGCGCGCTGGCGGAAGGTTTCCCAGGTTTCGAGGCCGAGGATGCTGGCGAGGATGCGCTTGCGGTCGCCGGGGCGCTGCTGGGTGAACTGGTCGGCTTTGCCTTGCAGGAAGAAGGCCGCGTTGACGAAGGTGTCGTAGTCGAGGCGTAGGGTTTCTTCGACGCGGGCTTGGGTGGCGCGGGTGGTGTGTTCAGTGAGGGGTTTCCAGTGGGTAGTGGGGAGTGATGAGTGGGGAGTCTGTCCACTTTCCACTGCCAACTCCCCACTGTTTTGCGCGATTTGAAATTCCAGTACGCCCGTTTTCCCCCGTGGGTTGGCGCGGTTGACGCGGTAGAGATTGCCCTCGTATGCAAAAGTCAGCGTGACTTCGGCAGCCTCAGATTGGGCGTTGATCAGGGATTCGTCGCGCTTGCGAGCCTGCCCGAAGAGTACCCAGGTGATCGCATCCAAAATCGAGGATTTGCCCGCGCCATTGGCTCCGGCGATGCAGGCCAGATCGAAGCCGGTAAAATCGATTTCCACGGGGTCGCGGTAAGAGAGAAAGCCGGAGAGGTTGAGGGTGAGGGGGATCATAGGGTGGTTAGGTAGTTAGGTGGTTCGGTAGTTTTAGCTTGTGACTTGCCGCTTAAAGCTTGCACCTTGTGACTTGAAACCTGTAGCTTGGGACTTGTCGCTTGCCCGATTATATCAGGGGCAGTTACAATTCTGGCATGAGTACCCCTCGTGAGAAAAACTCCATTCTGCGGCAGGTGGCTGCTTCTTTAGGCTGGACGCGCCATAGCTATTATCTTTTGAGCGGTTTCATCCTGCTCTGCGGCTTAATCGTTTACGCCTGGTGGCCGCTGGCCGAAGAAGCGCTGGCCTACATCGATTGGAGCGGCCCCTGGTGGCGCTATTTCGACTGGTTGCTGGTGGGCATCTGGCTGGTGATGTCGCTGCTGATCATGTCTGGCGCTGATCTGCGCAAAGATGCCTGGATCGTGGCCGTGGGCCTGGTGGGCGGACTGGTTATTGAAAGCTGGGGCACGCAGACCGAAATCTGGTGGTACTACACCGCCGAACGCCCGCCGCTTTGGATCATCCCTGCCTGGCCGATTGCTAGTCTCTCCATTGACCGGTTGGTGCGCTTGCTGCGCCGTTGGCTACCAGGTGAAGATTTACCGCGGAATACGCAGAGAGTGCCGAGAAAAAATAAAGAAAACTCTGCGAACTCAGCGGTCTCTGCGGTAAATAAAATCCTTTACTGGATCGTTTTCCTCGCTTTTTATGCCCTGATGTTCTCCTTCGTTTGGCCCACCCTGGATAAATCCTTCACGATTTTAGCGTTGATTTTGGTCGCTTTGCTGATTCTCACCCCCACGGATTACCGCCTGGCCTTGCTGACCTTCGCGGCGGGTTCCGCCCTCGGGTATTTCCTTGAGCTTTGGGGCACCACCCGTGAATGTTGGACTTACTACACCCTGGCTACTCCCCCAGTTTTTGCGGTTTTTGCTCACGGCATGGCCGCCCTGGCCTTTTGGCGCACGATGCTGCTCTTGCAGGGAATGATCCGGTGGGGAATCCGAAACTCGGAAATCAGGCAGCCTTAGCGCCCCTCCATTCTTCCAACGGTAATTTTATCTGAGAATAATTTCACGATCAGTCCCAAAATGGGTAAAATAGAAGTGCAAGCCTCGCATCGAAAGGAAAACCCATGCATGATCTACTCTTTGCCCGTTTACAAATGACCATCTCTTTGGCATTCCATATTATCTTTGCGGCCGTGGGGATTGGCATGCCGCTGATGATGGTCATTGCGGAGGGCCTGTACCTGCGCACCAAAAAACAGGTCTACCTGGATTTGAGCCAGCGTTGGTCGCAGGGCGTGGCCGTTTTATTCGCTGTGGGGGCCGTTTCAGGCACGGTGCTTTCTTTCGAATTGGGTTTGCTCTGGCCCACCTTTATGGATTTCTCTGGAGGAATCATCGGTCTGGCTTTCTCGTTGGAGGGCTTCGCCTTTTTCACGGAGGCCATTTTTCTAGGAATTTACCTGTACGGTTGGGGGCGCATCTCTCCCCGGGCGCATTGGCTGGCCGGAGTGCTGGTCGCCATCAGCGGGGCCACCTCGGCGGTCTTTGTGCTCACGGTCAATGGCTGGATGAATGCTCCCCAGGGATTTGAGATTCTCAACGGCCAGCCGATCAACATCGACCCCGTGGCCGCCATGCTCAACGCCGCCAGCCTGCGCGAGATCATCCACATGACTCTGGCAACTTACGCCGCCACCGGGTTTGCCGTGGCCGGTATCCACGCCTTTTTCTTGCTGCGAGACCGCCAAAACGCTTTTCACCGCGCCGCCCTGGGGATTGCCCTCGCGGTGGGGATCATCAGCATCCCCCTGCAAGGCCTGAGCGGCGATATTAGCGCCCGGCAAGTGGCCCAGCAGCAGCCCGCCAAACTAGCCGCTATGGAGGCTCATTACATCACCCAAGCAGGCGCGCCCCTCATCCTGGGCGGCATCCCGGATGACCAAACTATGAGCGTGCGTTATGGCCTTAAAATNNGCCGTGCACTGGTCTTTCGATATCATGGTCGCCAGTGGGATGCTGACCGGCCTGGTGGGGCTTTGGGCGGTCTGGCTGTGGTGGCGGAAACGCCAGTTGCCCGATGGAATCTGGTTCTTGCGCAGCTTGGTTGTGATTGCACCTTTAGGATTCCTGGCTATTGAAACCGGCTGGATCGTCACCGAGGTCGGCCGCCAGCCCTGGATCATCTACCAGGTGATGCGTACCGCCGAAACGCTGACCCCCATGCCCGGTTTGTGGCTGCCCTTGGCAACCTTTACAGCCCTTTATCTGACCCTTTCCGTCATCCTGATCTTTGTGCTGCGCTATCAATTTGCGCGGGTCAATGAAATTCAGGCAGATCACAGCCCCCTGTCGGCCTAATCTTCAGCGTTTCGCTTGAAAGGAGCCATTATGGTCCATTCTGAATTTATCATTGCGGGCATTATGCTGATCGGTCTGATGATTTATACCCTTTTGGGCGGCGCAGATTTCGGCGGCGGTGTGTGGAGTTTATTCGCCCGCGGGCCGCGCGCCCGCCAGCAGCAAAACACCATCGCCAACGCCCTGGCCCCGGTTTGGGAGGCCAATCATGTCTGGTTGATCCTGGTGATTGTCCTGCTGTTTACCGCCTTCCCCTCTGCTTTTGCCGCCACCATGACGCAACTGCACATCCCCATGACTCTGGTGCTGATCGGGATCGTGCTGCGCGGTTCCGCCTTTGTCTTTCAGCGCTATGGCAATCCCGCCGATGCTGCCACCCGGCGCTGGGGCCTCGTATTTGGCATCGCCAGCCTGCTGACCCCCTTCTTTTTGGGAATTTGCCTGGGAACTTTGCCGACCGGGGAGATTCAGCTCGTGAATGGTATCCCCATCGGAGGCTTTTTCGCTGGCTGGCTGACCCCCTTCGCCTTGAGCTGCGGCCTGTTTGCCCAGGCCCTATTCAGTTTTTTAGCGGCCGTTTACCTGACCCTGGAAGCGCGTGAAGATGC
>DOTA01000531.1 GCA_003513015.1 Chloroflexota bacterium | reverse complement strand
TCAAAGTGTTGGATCGCCCCCAATTTCTCGGCCCCGCTGATCTCTGGGATGTTCCCGTGCAAGTCATTGCTCTGCCGTGGGTCTCGCGCTCCGGCATGATGGCTCATCTTGATCTGCCCGGCGGCGACCCCGGCCAAATTTACGAGCAGCTCGAAACCAAACTCTCCGGCCTGGTGCAAAACTGGATCGAACAGGCCGATCCCAATCTGCCCATCATCCTTACGGCGCACGCCTCCGTGCAGGGGGCCAAATACGGCGGCGAACGCACCGTGATGCTGGGCGGCGATTTGGTGTTATCGGGATCGCTGGTCAAAAATCCCAAGCTGGATTATGTGGCCTTGGGGCACATCCACAAACCGCAGAACCTCAACGAAGGCAGCCATCCCCCGGTGATTTATCCCGGCTCGATTGAACGCGTCGATTTTGGGGAGGCCGGTGACGATAAATTTTTCATCACGGCCCAGGTGGCACGCGGTCAGACCGAGGTGGCGTGGCGTCAACTGAAGGGCATCCGCCCCTTTGTGGATCGCCGCGTAAAACTCTCCTCGCCCGAGGGGGTTACCGATCAACTCCGGGCTGCGCTGCCCCCCGCGGCTCAGTTGCGGGAGGCTATCGTCCGTTTGGTGGTTGAATATCCTCGGGAGTGGGAAACATCCCTGGACGAGGCCGCCATCCGAGAATACGCCGCCGAAGCCTTTGAATTTCATCTGGTCAAACGTCCCGAAATGGAATCGCGCGTGCGCTTGCCCGAAGGTCAGATTGTGGGCAGTCTGAGCGCGCTGGAATTGCTTGATCTGTATTGGAAATCGAACCACACCGAACCCGAAGCAATCGAAACCCTGCAAGCCCTGGCCGCTGAAATCATCCGCGGCGAAAGTGAAGCGTAAAAAATTTAACCAAAAAGGCGCTAAGCCAAGAAGATTCACGAAGAATATCTTTGTGGAACTTTGGGCCTTTGTGTCTTGGTGGTTATAAAAATAGGAGATACCCCCATGCAAGTTGATCCCGCTGCCGCCAAAATGATGCTGACGCACATGCTCAAGCCCTGGCATGAGGCCGTGGCCGACCCCGCCAAAGCACAGCAGGCCGTGCTGCACAAATTGATTGCTGACTACGCCAAAACGGAGTATGGCAAACAGCAAGGCGCAGCCAACATCGAAACCCTAGATAATTACCGCCGGGCCTTCCCGGTGACGCCGTATGAGGGCGGTTACAAACCGTTGATCGAGCGGGTGATGGGCGGCGAGGTGGATTTGCTGTTGTGGGAGGAGCCGATTGGCTGGGCGATCACGCGCGGCACGACGAAGGGTGAGTCGAAGTTTATCCCCATGACTCCCACCGATTTGGAGTTGCGCGTCAGCGCCGGGCGGGCGGTGATGAATTACGTGGTCTCGGCCGAAAAGTTTGAGATTTTCGAGGGCGTCAACCTGAATTTGAACTTCCCCTCGGTGGTGGGCACAGTGAATGTCAACGGGCGCGAAATCGAGTACGGCTACAGTTCGGGGATTTACACCAAGCATGTATCGCGTTCCACGCCGGTTACATCGGCCCCCACACAGGAAGAGATCGATGCCCTGGGCGGCGGCAAAACCCTGCAGGATTGGGAGGCGCGCTTCGAGTTGGCTTACGAGAAGTGCAAAGATCAAAATGTGGCCTTGGTCGGTGGGGTTTCTCCCACGGCGTTGGCCTTCGGCAAACATCTCAAGAAGACGCATGGGGTTTATCCCAAAGATGTTTGGCAAACCCAACTGATGACCCTGGGCAGCACCGCGGGGATCAATACCAAACATCAACCGGCGCTGAACGCCATGTATGGGCGGCAGGCCGTGATCCGTGAAATTTATGGGGCAACTGAAGGGATGTTCGGCCAGCAGATGGATGCCAAGCGCGCCTGGGTGCCCAATTATGATCTGTTTTTCTTCGAGGTGGAAACCCGTTCCGGGGTCAAGATGCTCCACGAGATGCGCCCCGGCGAGATGGGCAGCCTAGTGGTTTCCACGCCGATCCTGCCGCGCTACAAAATCGGCGATTTGATTTTGGCTTTCAAAGCGCCCTATTTCCGTTGCATCGGCCGCGAGCAATGGTGGACTCCGCTGAAATATGGGTGGGAGGAGATGTTAAGTTTCAACTTGGGGCAGTTGTGACTGGATGATGGGTTATTGGGGAACAAGGAAATCGGAGGTTCCCCATTGCCAATAACCAATACTCTGGTTACCTTTTTCCATCATCTTGCCAGATTGCTTGTGAGTGGTATAATTTCGTTCGCCTTACGGCAAGTTTGGGCGGTTAGCTCAGCTGGTTAGAGCGTTGCGTTGACATCGCAAAGGTCGTTGGTTCGAGTCCAATACCGCCCACTTAATATTCAGAAACCGCCAACAGATGATGTTGAGCGGTTTCTTGCTATGATTCAGTTCAATTCTAGAGGGAAATTGGAGACTTTACCAAACTTCTAGGTACAAACCTATCTCTTTTTTTGAGAAATTTGGTTCGAGTCCTATTCCTAATTTTGAAACCAAAATATGGATCGTGTAAGCAAACCTGGGTTGTTGTTTCGA